>JALWEA010000108.1 GCA_027039465.1 Calditrichia bacterium
GATTTTCAAATCGTTGCATTTAATTTTGCACGAATTGTCTCTGGAAAAGGAAAATATTAAAATCGAAGTTTTTCCTCATGTGCCGCGCGCCATGGGCCTGGGCGGATCCGCGTCATTGGCCGTGGCTATCATTCGCGCTTTGTCGGAACGCTTTAATTTAAATTTAACCGACGAACAAATTTCGAAGCTGGCTTTTAAATCGGAGCAAATCGTGCACGGAACGGCTTCCGGCATTGACAACACGCTGGCGACTTACGGCAAATTTTTGCTCTACCGCAAAGGCGATCCTCCGATCATTGAGGGAATCAAAGTCCCCAAGCCCATTCGTATTGTTATCGGCCTGACCTGGACGGAAAGCCTGACGGCCAAAATGGTCAGCCGCGTACGCGAAGCATGGCAAAGCAACAAGCGCTTGTACAATCACATTTTTAATGAAATCGACAAACTTGTTCTGCAAGCTGTTAAAGCTATTGAACGGTACGATCTGCCTCAATTGGGACAATTAATGAATATTAATCAGGGCTTGCTGAATGCCTTACAGGTGTCGGGACGGGAGATCGAGGAATTGGTGGAAATCGCCCGCAACCACGGCGCCTTGGGTGCAAAATTAACCGGCGGTGGCGGCGGCGGGGCTGTGATTGCCCTGTGCCCGGATAATGCCGAGGAAGTGGCCACCGCGATCATCAATGCGGGTTACAGAGCCTATATTACGGATTTGAAATAGTCAATCGATTTAAAAAATGATAAACTCCGAGGAACGCATGAACAACGACCAAATTGTTTCATTTGACGACGAAAAGCTGATTTTAGTCGATCCCGAGGATCGTGTGATCGGTTATGAAAATAAAGATGTCTGTCATCAGGGCGACGGCATTCTTCATCGTGCCTTTTCCATTTTTATCTTTAACGATAAGCTTGAATTACTGATGCAGCAACGCAGCAAAGACAAAATGCTTTGGGGACTTTATTGGTCGAATACTTGCTGCAGCCATCCGCGCAAGGGGGAAACTTACGAACAGGCGACGCAACGCCGATTAAAAGAGGAATTGGGGCTGGAAGCTCCTTTGAAATTTCTGTTTAAGTTTCAGTATCAGGCACGCTTTGGCGAAGTCGGTTCGGAAAACGAAGTCTGTTCGGTTTATGTGGGAAAAAGCAATGAACCGCCAAAGCCCAATCCGAATGAAATCGCCGATTGGAAATATATTTCGGTTGAAGAGCTGGAACGTGAAATGGAAGAGCATCCGGAGCGCTTTACACCGTGGTTTAAAATGGAATGGCAGCGCATTCGAAAAGATTATTGGGATGTAATCCGAAATTTGTAAAACGGATTTAAACCGGCCAAATAATAAAAGTACTTACATACGGCGGTAACGATCGATGGCTTTTTACGTCTAAAAATAACATAAGTTCGTTCGATTATTATTGAGCACAATGTTCATTAACATTGGAGCTGAAGCATGCAATCACATCCGATTAAAAACATTGGTTTTATTTCCACCCGCATTTCCGGTACGGACGGCGTTTCTTTGGAAATCAACAAATGGGCGGAAATTTTAGAACGTAACCGTTACGATTGCTTTTACTTTGCAGGGCAGTTGTCCAAGCCAAA
>JALWEA010000109.1 GCA_027039465.1 Calditrichia bacterium
ACCCCGTCTTTAGCGTTATTGCAATCATTACCATCATCGTGCTTTACGTATGGTTAGGACGTCGCGGTTTAAAACCCGAATGGGGTGATATCCGCGGAGGCATGTTTTTGATCCTGGCGGAACGGGCGGCTCGCATTGCATCTCGCTTTCCGCGCCATCAAATTTCGTGGAAACCGGATTTACTGATCCCAATTGACAATCCTAAAATTTGGTCCGGTTCTTTGTTGTTTATCCGGAATATTGTCTATCCGTCCGGGAGTATTTTTGCCTTTACCGTGACCGATAATAATGCCCAAAAAACCGAAAAAGAACTGAACGAACTACTTCAACCCTTTGATAAAGAACATTTGCTGGTCAATGCCACGGTTATTGAAGACAAAGATTTCTTGCACGGCGCTTTGGTGGTTATTCAAACGTTACGCGCCTGTTCCATGCGGCCCAATGCCTTGTTTTTAACCTTGGGCCAAAATCCCGATCGCGATCCCATGATCCGTCAACTGGCAGAATATGCCTCGCGCCATGAGCTGGGAATTCTCATTCTGCGTCAGCATCCGCGCATCGCCTTTGGAATGCAAAAAGATATCAATTTATGGCTGCGGGACAAAAGTCCGAACTGGCATCTGGCCGTGCTCATCGCCTTGCAATTACAATTGAATTGGGGCGGCAAGCTGAATCTGATTACCGCCACCAACGATGCTTCACAACAACGTAAATTGTACCATTTTTTGGAATATCTCAGCGATCAGGCACGATTGCCTTCTTTAACGGAATTTCATGTGCTATTGGGGGAATTCAAAGAAACCGTCAAAAATGCGCCGCCGGCAGATGTTAATATTTTCGGCTTGGGCGATATGCTACCGTTCGATTTTATGCGTCAGGCGCCGGAACTGACCAAATCGTCTTGTCTGTTCATTCGGGACTCCGGTTTCGAAAACGCCTTGGTTTAAAAAGTTAAGGGAATCAACGGCCAAAATATGAATGTGTAAGGGAGTACATGGTTCATAAAAAATATTTACCGGCCCTTGTCATTGTCATTTTAACGCTAATTTGGAGCTCGACCTGGCTGGCTATTAAAATCGGGTTGGAGTCGTTGCCCCCGTTTTTGGCGGCCGGTTGGCGATTTTTAGTGGCTTTTACCTTACTGTTTTTATTTTCGTTAAAGTTGAATCGTCCCATTCCCAAAGATTTACGTACCCATCTTTTTTTCCTCGGATTCAGTTTCATTAATTTCACGGCCGGTTACGGATTGGTGTATTGGGGTGAACAATATCTCAATTCCGGGCTGACCTCCGTTTTATTTACCGTCATGCCGTTTTACGTGGCCATTTTTTCCATTAAATTGTTGCCTTCGGAAAATATCACGTTGACCAAAATGGTCGGCATTCTCATCGGATTTTTAGGGGTGGTGATTATTTTCAGCGATCAGTTGCAATTGAACGGCAGCAATGCCTTGTACGGTATGATTGCGGTATTGATAAGTCCGGCCTTTTCGGCCTTGGGCACGATTGTGGGCAAAATTGCCAGAGCGCGTTTCCATCCCGTTACGTTGAATACTTTTCCCATGCTCTATGCTTCGCTCACTCTGTTTGCCATTCATTTTGCGGTTG
>JALWEA010000110.1 GCA_027039465.1 Calditrichia bacterium
TTCCAACACGCGTTTGGGCAGCTTGGCTAATTCCCTCACGCGAAAAATATTAAGATCGGCCAGCTTTTCTTTGCCCATTCGTCCGATGCCCGGCAAAACATCCACCGGCAATCCGGCTAAAAAAGCCTGCTCCTTACCCGCAGGAATTTGCACGATGCCTTTGGGCTTGCGCAATCCCGAGGCAATGCGGGCAATGGTTTTATTGCTGCCGATGCCGATGGAAACGCCCACATGTACGCGCCGCCAAACCTCCCGTTGGATGCGTTCGGCGACCCACAAAGCCGAAGGGTACAAATGCAGCGCTCCGGTTAAATCCAGGTAGGCGTCGTCCAGCGAGGTAAATTCCACGGCCGGTGTGTACTGCAAATAAATATCCTGAAAAACCAACGAAACGGCCTTGTAGTGTTCGTAATTACCCTTTAAAAAAACGGCTTGCGGACACAGCGCTTTTGCTTTGAACAAAGGCATGCCGGTACGGACGCCGCAGGCCCTGGCCTCGTAGCTGGCGGTGTGTACCACGCCCCGCTGATTCTCGCGTCCGCCCACAATAACCGGTTTGCCCCGCAGCAGGGGATTGAATCCCTGTTCCACCGAGGCGAAAAAGGCGTCGGCATCGATGTGCATGATGGTGCGTACTTCAGCCATCGAGACACACCCGCGCCAGTTGCCAGTCGAAATTAGCGCTGTTGAACAACAACTCAAACTGATCGGACGTATCGGCCATGATGGAAAAATGATATTGCCGGTTGTAGCCCTGACTGCTCGTCCATTGTCCGTTCACCCGGTGCACCTTGTACACCCGACCGTTCCATTTAAAACGCAGGGGGCGGATTTGCCCCTCTTTGAAATGGGAAATTACTTCCACCGGCTCGAAAATATCTTCAAAAATCATGGTAACCCTCGTCGTTGAAAATGTACAAACGTACACCTAAAATATAAAACAACACAGGCGGAAATGCAAGCTGATTTGCAGAAAATTTTAAGATTTTTGACCCGCATTTGGGAACGGATTGGATCGGCGCAATGCGGTAGAGACATTGAAATGGCGCAGGGAAAGCATCGGGCAGAGGTGAAACGGCCCGCCTCAAAATTTTGCCGGAATAGCGTAAAATTTCCGGTGCGGGATTAAAAATCATTTGCCTTCACTGACAAATAACGGCCTATTTTTACATGCAAACCGAAGGGCAATAATTCGGTTGAGAATCAGCGTAAAATGAGCGCCTTTAAACTAACCGATTTTCCGGCAGTAAACAAGCGCAAAAAGTAAACGCCGGAGGGAAGAGGTCGCCCTAGTCGATCGGTTGCCATCCACCGGAGGTTTAAAATATTTGACGTTAAATGTGCCCACCTTTTTTGCCAAACCCGTTGCCCGCGAATATTGAAAATTTGCAAAACAACCTTTCGGCTATGCGGCGGCAAGGTGGCCTGAACGGTTAGACCCTGATTGGAAGGATTGGGGAATACCAGCAATTGGAGTGTCTGCGGCATGGCAGGAGGTACGGATTTTATTCCCGTAGGAGCATTGGGTTTATCCGGGCTGGGCGTTAAAAATTGCCAATGTTCGCTGCCGTCCGGATTGCGTCCAAAGGAAACGTCTGCACTTTGCGCGCCAAAGCTGAGAGAATCCAGAAAGGTGCGACCGTCTTTGTCCGTCAAACCGATGAACTCGCCATGCGCGCTCAATTTGAAATTAGCATGCAAACCGGATTGCGTGAGATCATTGTCACACCAAATTAGACGAAACGCATGGGGCGGAAGCGGCGAAGTGGTGTCCGGGAAGGCCCATTTATTGGGATAGGCTGCATTGTCCGTTAAAAATTTACCGGCCAGGGTTACGGTTTCCGTACCGCGGTTAAATAATTCCATCCAGTCATCGAATTCACCGGCAGCGTCGGTATTTGTGTGATCGTTTTTGGCTAAGAACTCATTGATGACAATCGGTGAATTTTGCACGACGGACGCTTCAATTTTAATGCCGCCTCTCGAAGGATAAAAACGTGTTTGCCCGTTATCGTTGGTGGCTGCAATCTGAAAATGGCCGAACAATTGGTTGCCTAAAGGGGGCAGTGTTACAGACCAATGGTCGTAATCTTCAACATGATTGGTGTGTCCGGCAGGTACTTTATTCATAGGGAATGTCTGCACGACCTGAAGCGATCCTGGTTGAAATTGCACACGCACGGATTTTATGTCCGGGTAGCCGAAGCACCAGGCATCAATGTGAATGGAATCCGTGGCAGCGGGATTTTGAGGAAAAACTTTCCAATCGTAGATAAGCGGCGGGGCGTCTTTAAATTTCAATTGAGATCCGGCGGTGTAATAGCGGCGGGTAATGAATTCCTTTAAACCGTATTTGACATGCTGATTTTCGTAATGGCTGATATGGTACGAATCGTAAAAATCGTCGATTGTAAATCCATAGTCTTTGCTGCGGAATGTGTCGGCCTCGGCAAAAGGTGCAATTTTATCACGAATTCGGTCAATTTCATCAAAACAAACGTAAGGCGCAACAATACTGTCCCGATAAAATTTTAGAAAATGCGAATAGGCGTTGCGCAAAGAAATGTTTTGCATCAGACGTTCCGCCAGAGGCCGGTAACCGTCACCTACCTTCGGGAAATTGTAAAGATTGGCATCGGCCCAATCAATGCCAAAAAAATCCACTCCCATCGTGTTATCGTAATCATAAGGAATGAGGTGGAATTTTTGCGTTTGATAGTCATAATACAAATAATAATTGTTCATTAACGACCAGTAATCATCCCATGAGCCGACTAACAGATTGATGGAAAAATATTTAAACAAATCCTTCACATCAAAAATGGAAAGCAGGGAATCCACGAATTGCTCATCCGTGGTTTTATTCAAAATTCGAATTAAATGGGCCAGAGGGCGGTAATCGTATTGCGAACGATTGGTCTTAAGTTCGTACGGCCTCGTTTCATCGTAATAAGGATAGTAATCCTGCGGGGCATCACCACGGTAGTTCAGGTCGGCCGGCCACAGGCACTTCCACAAGTTGCCGTTGGGATGATGAAAATATCGCTTGAGAAAATTTTCGTCGATATGTTCCACCAAAATGTACAAACCATAATAAGCTTCGTTGATGTAAACGGCGGCGTGCGCTGCGTGACTGCCCCTTAATCCGATTTTAGCAAACAAATTCCAGCAGAGTTTACTGCGAATGATGGACGGGTCGTTATGCTCGCCGTTTAGATTGAGCTTCTCGACTCCGTAAAATTTTCGCCCGTGGACAAAGGAATTAAAAGAAAGCTTAAAAGATTTTTTAGCCGCCCGTCGCGAAGTGTTGCCGCGGAGCCGTAATCCAACGTCGTTTATGATGGTATCGATGACTGCATTTTTGAAATGAACACGGCAAGGATGTAAGGAATCGCTCCAAATATTTGCAGAGTCATACATCCATTGAAGATCTTCCGGATTTACGGTGATTTCAATAGTGGCAACCTGCGAATCATCAAAGGGCAGCGGAATTCGGGGCTGAGCGAACGTACGTTGTGCAACAAGGAAGAACAATAAAACGAATATGCGAAAATGCATTTTTACCTCTTTTGTCGGAATTGTAAAACAAGTCGTTTCACAATTCTCTGACAACCATGGTTACCTTCCCCAAAATAAGAAAATCCGGTGTGTGGGCATCTACAATGAGTGGTGATTCCGCTTCTTCGGAGGTGTCCAGACGGACGAATTTGTTTTGGAAAAAGATTTTGCGAACAAAGAGTTTGTCGCCGAAGGTTACGGCGGCAATATCACCGTTGCGCGGTCGTTCCTTAAGATTAACGGTTAGCAGATCGCCTCTTAAAATTCCCTCGCCGGACAGGGCATCGTCCAGCGCACGCACGGTAATGGTTTGGCGATCCTGCTTGCGAAAGTTTTGGATTTGCTTGCCTAGGGAGAATTGAGCGCTATCGTTCCACTCGTCTTCGTGCAGGTGCACTTCGCCGATAACGGGAATTTGGTAGAATTCATGATTGCTTACGTTCAGAACGTCGCTGACACGGCTCTTTTTTTTGTTCATACTTTGGGTTCCGTTTTGGCGTGCAAAAAGCTAATTGATTTCCCGAATCAAGCCGACCACTTTGCCCTGAATCGACCAATTGCCTTTGGGGTGAATATCCTGATAGGCCGGATTTTCCGCTTTTAAGTAAGGAGTTTTTCCGTCGTACATTAAACGTTTGACGGTTACCTCGTCATCGACCAAAGCGACCACAATATCACGGCTTTTGGCACGATTGGTGGAGTTGACCACGATTAAATCGTTTTCAAAGATGCCGGCATTAATCATACTGTCGCCGCGCACTTTTAAGGCAAAGTAGCGTCCCTCGGTTTTAATGAGCGCGCGCGGTACGGGTACGTAACGTTCCACATTTTGCTCGGCTAAAATGGGCGAACCGGCCGCTACCCGACCGATCAACGGAATGTCAACATTGTTGTTGGTTTTCGGTTGGTAGTTGGGATGCACAATGCGCAGAGCGCGGGCCGAAGAATCTTTTTCCAGATAGCCTTTTTGCACCAAGGCGTTGATGTGTTTGAGAATGGCAAATTTGGAACGCACATTCATGCGATCGGCCAGTTCCTGATAGGAAGGCGGGTAACCCTTTTCCTGAAGGTATTCGGCGATGAGTTCTAAAATTTTTTCCTGCCGTTTGGTAAGGTCTTTCATGAAACGCCCCTGAATTTAAATGCACTATCGTACACCATATTACAAAATCAGAAATTCATTGTCAAGAGGCAAATAGGATTTTTAAACGGAATACAAAAATGCAACTCTTTTGCTTTTGTCGATATTTATTCGCTTCACAGTTGCAGCGTATTGTGGTGTAATAATTTGGCGCTTGAAAAAACAACCAATGAAAAAATCATGGCCGGAAAAAACGGTTCGATTCCGAAAGGATATTGGGCAACGCCCTCAATGGCATTCAGGGAGCCCCAAATAAAA
>JALWEA010000111.1 GCA_027039465.1 Calditrichia bacterium
TATTTGGTTTCGGGAGATGAAGTTAAAACCATTTACAAAGGGCAATCGATCGAAGACATTGCAAATCAATACGAGTGGTAAAAAAATGGGACCAACAACAGCTTTCATTTCGCATGATAATTTGATTCATAATTTGAATTTAATTCAAAAAGCAGTCGCACCGGCTAAAATAATGGGTGTGGTTAAAGCGGATGCTTATGGTCATGGTAGTGTTGAAATCGCCAAAACATTAATAGACAACGGGGTTGATTATTTGGGTGTGGCCTTTTTTGAAGAAGGCATTGAATTGCGTAAGGCAGGCATTGAAGTGCCCATTTTGGTTTTTGGCGCGCACCTGCCGGAATTTTTTCCGCAATTTTTACGCTACGATTTGGACATTACCCTGACGGATCGCGGGCAATTGGAGCCATTGAAGGCCTTGTGCAAGGAACAAAAAAAACGAGCCCGGGTTCAAGTTAAGGTCGATACGGGCATGGGACGTGTGGGATTTTTCCCGGAAAAGGATTTTGAACTGATCCGGCAAATTTTGGAAGAACCCGTGTGGAATGCGGTGGGCATTTATTCGCATTTGTCTAGCGCAGACGAAGACGATCCCGAATACACGCAAATGCAAATCCGACTCTTTACGCAGTTTAAGGAGAAAATCGAACAATCCGTACGAAAAAGGCCGTTTTTCCATTTGGCTAATTCCGCTGCCATCATGCGCTTCCCGGAGGCTTATTTTGACTACGTACGTCCTGGAGTTATGCTGTACGGAAACCCTCCTGGGCCGGACTTTAAGCTGGAGTGGCCTCTGCAGGAAGTGATGGCTTTTAAGTCGAAAATCACCTTAATCAAAAAGTTACCCAAAGGGCATGCGGTAAGCTACAACCGACGCTACTACACACCTGAAGAAACATTCATCGGGGTTGTGCCTGCCGGGTATGCCGATGGCTACAACCGTCGCTTTACTAATCGGGGGCAAGTGCTCATACGCGGGCGTCGCTACCCTGTTGTGGGTACGGTGTGCATGGATCAGTTCATGGTTGATTTGGGGCCGAAGACCGATGTGCAAATCGGTGATGAAGTGGTGCTTTACGGTAAGCAGGGAGACGAACATATTTCCATCGTAGAAGTTTCCGGGCGGTTGGAAACCATTCCTTACGAAATTACCTGCTGGGTTTCCCGACGCGTACCGCGAGTTCATTTGAAGTAAATTGATTGCCGAATTTTGGACTTGCGTTTGAACGGTACAGTGATTAATATTTAATATTACAAAAGAAAGTGCATTCGTAAAGATTTGAATTGATTCGGAATCGAATATTTGGAGTACGTATAACGGATGCGCTTAGGTAAGATCACCAAGTGACGGAGATGTCATGAAAAAATTACCTTTTTTATTGTTGGGGTTTTTTATTTTTGCCTCGTTGAGCACGGCGCAGGTTTTAAAAGTTAAAGTTACCCTAGACGCCTCGCAATTAACCTCGGACGAGCTCAATGTGTTGTCCGATTTTCCAAGCAAAGTTGAACAGTATTTTAACGGTTACGATTGGGTGGAGGACAAATTCGATTACGATGTGAATTGCAAGGTGCGCATCATCATTCAGACCGTCCAACGTAAGACTCATGAAAAACTTTATTTGGCGCAATTCGTCATTACTAGTGAATCCGGTGAATATTTCTATGACAAAGTATGGGAATTCCCTTACAATCAGGATGCCTCGTTTTCCCATTTTCATGCGCAGTTTGACCCGATCGGGCACTTTCTTGATTTTTATGCCTACATGATTTTAGCCGGTGAATTGGACACCAACGATTATTTGCTTGGCAATCCTTTATACGATAAAGCCATGGATATTGCCAATCAGGGGCAGCTTTCCAAATATCCGCGGGGCTGGTCACAGCGTATGAACATGGTGCTGATTATTACGGATGCACGGACAAGGCCTTTGCGCGAAGTAAAACCCGATTTTTTTCAGGCCCTCTATTTGCTGGACGAAGGCAAACGAATGGAAGCCTACAAATTAGCCAAAAAAGTTCTTGACGATGGTATTATTAAGGTTTACAAAGTACAACCGAACAATTTGTATTTACAATACTTTTTTAATTCCCATTACCAGGATTTGGCGGATTTGTTTAGGGGATTTAAACCGGATCTGGAAACGCTGGCTAATATTGACAGTAAACATCGCAAAGCCTATCGGGATGCGATGGAGTAATTTTTGAAAAACATTTTTATTTCACAAAAGGGTACGCAAAGTCGTACCCTTTTGCATTTATATTTTATAAATCGAAAACTGAGAATTTTGCCTCCAAGATTTTAGTTGTTGTTTTTATTTCTTAACCCATGACCCCTGATTTATTGTAGTCAAATATTTTTAGTTAGAATTTAAATCCGTAGAAATAATTTGCTCCTATTCTCCGGATTAATCGGTTTCGTTCTATTTTAAAAAGGTTCATTTTTCCAAAATTCCCGCAAGGGAATTATGATTATAGCCCCATACTTTCAAGTATGGGAACAATAATTCAAAGTCACAAAAAAAATTTTGTCCCGAACGGGGCAAGTGAAAGTAAATTTTATCGAATTTGTATTTTCAGACGTCCTTTCAGGACTGGAATTAGGACGCGTCGGTCGTCAATCCGCACCAATGAATTGGTGGGTTATTATCGTTTGATCCCTTCGGGATCGAAAAAATGGTTTTAAATCTTACAAATCCGGTCAATAATTATCTTATCCATTAATCTTCAATTATTGCATTTTACTGCGTTTTGCTTATTTTTACAACAGCCGCTTCGGACAAAATTCCCGACAGGGAATTATGATTATAGCCCATACTTTCAAGTATGGGAACAATAATTCAAAGTCCCAAAAAAATTTTGTCCCGAACGGGACAAATGAAATTGAATTTTGTCGAATTTGTATTTTTAGACGTCCTTTCAGGACTGGTATTGGAACGCGTCGGTCGTCAATCCGCACCAATAAATTGGTGGGTTATTATCATTCGATCCCTTCGGGCTCGTTTCGTGATTTTAAATAGGTTCGATTCTTGATCGGGAATTACGAGAGTTGTCTCTAACATTTTTAATTGTTCATTTATTTTCTAATCCTTCCCCGATACCTCGGGAAAGGGGAATTAAGGACGCAAATTGTTCTTGTAAATTTTAAATATTTTTGGTAAGTATTTAAGGCCGAATCCCGATAATACCCATCATGCGTCCGCTGTGTTCCCCGTCTCTCCGATAGGAATAATACAAATCGCTGCGGCAATGCGTGCAGTCCTGGTCCGCTTCGATTTGCCCGCCGGGCACACCTTCACTTAAAATTTGTTGTCGAATGGCGCCTTGCAAATCGAGTAGATAATGTCCCGGGTCATCTTCTTCGTAAAAATCAGGATCAAAATAAGGAATAACGGAATCATCGACCTGGTAGCAGCTTTTTTGTGCACCGGGGCCGATAGCAACGAGCAAATTTTGCGGCCTGACATTAAAGGTTTGCTTTAACTTACGTATGGTTTTCCCAACGATATTTCGCGCCGTCCCCCGCCAGCCCGAATGAACAATGGCCACAACTTGCTCATGCGGATCGTAAAGAAAGATCGGGAAGCAATCGGCGGTCTGAATGCTCAAAAATAAATTCGGCCGGTTGGTAATAAGGGCATCGCATTCGGCAACGATTCCCGGTTGGGTAACTGTTTGAATGGTATCGCCATGGACTTGTTGAGGATAAACGACGCGCTCTTTTGCAATGCGTAATGCTTTAAAAATACGTCGGCGATTTTCCAATACGGCCTCGCGATCGTCTTTCGTACTAAGGCCCAAATTTAGCGAATCGAACGGTGGCAGGCTTACGCCGCCTATTCTGGTTGAAAAACCGTGTATAAGTTTGGGGAACGAAGAGAAAACCGAATAATGTTTAATTTTAGGCTCTGTCATATTTAATCTAACGGTAACAATTGGCCGTACACATATTTTAACACACGCGTGGCATTGTTGTAGCGTTTGTCTCCGATATTAAAGCGCCGTAAAATGCCTTCGTATTTTGGCTGGGATTTAATAATTTGCAAAAAATTCGAACGTTCCGGTTTTTCGTTGCTGTTGCCAACGGCCTGCAAAATGAAGTTAAAATTGTCAAAACCCAACAGTTCGTATTTTTCCGGAGTGCGGTGGAAAGTCATGCGAAATTTGTTCAGGAATTGCCGGTAATCCCAATTGTTCTTGTCCAAGAAATTATCACTGATGAAGATAAGGCCGTTAATGTAGTTTTTGTTGCGCTTTAAGTGATTCAAATCGTACCAGTCGCTGTTGCCTAAAACCTGTGCCTGAATATTGGAGTAGGCGAATTGAGAGGCCACAATGTCAATGTCTTCCTTATAGATGGGCAGCAGAATAGCGTCAATGCTTTTTACCGGGATATCGGCGGAATCGATTTTCACCCGATTGGTGGAATGCAACAATTTTTCTCTTTGTTCTTTTTGATATTCTTTGTAAAGGGCATCAATTTGGTCCAATTGTACCGTACTGTCTGCTGCCATGATCGAATCCTGAAAGGCTAATTTCAAACCGATGCGTTTGATAGCCTTAAAATGTTCCGTCAGATTATTATCGCCCGGATAATACCAACGCTGAGCAACAATGTCTATGAAGTTGTCTTTCAGATAGCTAACAAAGGTATTGGTAAAGTCCAAAAAATAGTCATCAATCGGAGATAAGGTAGCAACCCGATGTACATTTAACGAGTCCGTAACAAAACGCGCCAATTTGCTAGCCATAATATCGACGGGTACGGCTAATTGTACCGTGTATTCGGACAATCGGCGCAGCTTCTTGCCGGAAGCAGTTGGGGAAATTAACGGGATTTTTTCATAATCGGCCACAACGGCGCAGGCCGCGGTAACGTCATTCTCCAGCGGACCGAAAACAGCCGCAATCGAAGGATCGCGCACGATTTCTTTCATTTTTTGCAAAGCGACTT
>JALWEA010000112.1 GCA_027039465.1 Calditrichia bacterium
TTTTAGAGATTTTGAATTTTTTAAGTTGAAAATCTTTGACTTGCATAATTATAATTTTGATTTAAAGGGCACTTGATGTACTCAAAAACCGGAAGAGCCTAAAAGAATAATCATGAGAATGCGCACATTTTTGTTTAGAATTTTATTTGATATTATCGTATCTTTCTGAAATTCATTCGGATTGAACAAAAAGGAAATCCCGCCATGATCATAAAACTGTTTACCGTGTTATTTTCGGTATTGATTTTAGCCGCCTGTAATTTTGATCGACACAGCGCTTCGGCTGCCAGTTCGCCCGATTCGGGATATTTTAACGTAGTATCCGTTCCGGATCCCGCATTGGATGAAGTTTCAGGTATTGCCGCCAGCCGCAAGTCCGCAGATATTTTTTGGGTACATAACGATAGCGGAGACAAAGCACGAATTTTTGCCATTGATGCGCAGGGCCAAACCGTCGGTCAGGTATTACTGGAAGGAGTCAAAGCCATTGACTGGGAGGACATTGCCACAGGGCCCGGGCCAATAGCCGATTCCAACTACATTTACATCGGAGATATCGGTGATAACCGTGCAAGACGTGATCTTAAAGTTATTTACCGCATCATTGAACCGAATGCACAGGCCTTAAAAAATGAAAAAATAATTACATTAATCGATTTTGCCGCCATTCGTTTCCGCCTGCCGGATGGCGCACGCGATTCGGAAGCGTTGATGTGCGATCCGCTGACAAAAGACCTTTACGTGGTTTCCAAAAGGGAAAATCGTGTTCATCTCTACCTACTCCCCTTTCCGCAAGACACCTCACGGATTCTAACGGCCGAATTTTTACGCGAGTTGCCGCTCACACAAATTACGGCCGGTGATATTGCCCCGTCGGGTCGACATATTATTCTTAAAAATTATCTGCAAATTTTCTACTTCCCGCGAAAAGCCGGGCAAACCGTTTCCGAAGCCCTTGATCACTTTCCTTCGTTTTTACCCTACAAAGAAGAACCGCAAGGTGAAGCGGTCTGCTTTGCGCAAGACGAAAGCGGTTATTATACCATCAGCGAGGCGCCGGATCATCGACCGACAAAACTGTATTTTTATCCTCACAAATTTACGGCGCCTTAACTTTTAACGAACTTTTTCGTAGATTGATTTAAGATCATTATATGAAAAGGTTAAACGTTGGATACAAAGAAGAAAGAATCTTTTTTCCAAAGCCTTCGACGCGAATTTCACGAGTTGAAAGCGTTTTACATTACCGATCGTCAGGCGGAGGACTTACAACGGAGGACATGGCTCGGGCGTTTTTTTGTTACCACCTTTTACATTATCAAAGCATTCTATTTACGCTTAAGCCCGGTGCGACGGGTTTTATTTGTTATAGCGCTTTTCCTTTTGTTTTCATTCCATACTGAATATCAATCGCACAATGTAAATGTACAGTTCAATTTGAATTTTTGGGGTGGCGTGCTGCTTATCTTTCTTCTTCTTTTGGAACTGAAAGATAAGTTGTTGATCAAAGATGAAATTTTAGCTGCCCGCGCCATTCAGGAAGCGCTTATTCCCGATCGTACGCCACAAATTGCCGGATTCGATATTTTCCTGTATTATCAACCGATGAATGAGGTCGGAGGCGATCTGATTGATCACATTGCCCTGAATGAGGAAAAACATTTATTGGCCCTGGCCGATATTTCGGGCAAGGGACTTTCCGCGGCCCTGCTTATGTCCAAGCTTCAGGGTTTTATCCATGCTTTTGCGCAGGATACGCCATTCGAGCAATTGATGGAGATCATTAATCAAAAATTCTTTTACTCCGTCCCCCGCAAATCGTTTGCTTCTATGCTTTTGTTAATGTTAAATAAGAATGCATCCGCAGTCCGCTTTTTAAATGCCGGGCATCTGCCACCTTTACTTTGGCAAAACGGACAATTTTCTTCACTTCCGAAAGGCGGGATGGCGCTGGGTTTACGGCCTTTACAGACGTATCGTCTTTTTGAAGTTGTGCTAAATCCAAATGATGTTTTGGTTTGTTACTCCGACGGACTTTCCGAAGCCTTTAACAAAAGCAAAGAACAATTCGGAGAAGAACGTATTAAAGAGGTTATTCAGGCAACCAGCCAACAATCCGCACAAATGATGGGTGAGGCTCTTTTGCAATCCGTTCGGTCGTTTATTCAAGACCAAAGCCTGAGCGATGATTTGTCGTTAATTATCGTAAAGAAAGTTTGGGATTAGAAAAAAATTGAACTAATAAGCAGAAGCGGATACTCACTAAATTGGGACTGATTGCTATCAGTCCCAATACCAATTGTCATCTGACTGATAGCAATCAGTCAGATGATCGGAAGCTTTACATTGCCACCGCTTAACGCACACACGATTTACGAATAACGTTTCTCTTAACCGTCTTCCCTGCAGCAATTTCCTACCATCTGCCCTATTTAACCAGCACCACCTTTCGCATTATCTCCTTATCAACGGTTTTTAAACGGACATAATACGTCCCGCTGGAAACCGTTATTCCTTTTTCATTACGCCCGTCCCAAACAATTTGATATTGCCCGGCATTCTTTTTGCCCTTGATCAGTGTTTTGATCTTTCTTCCGTTTAAGTCAAAGATCGTTAAGGTGATCAAACCTGATTTATTTACCCGGAAAACAATTTGGGTGGACGCATTAAAAGGATTGGGATAACACTGTAACAATTCCGGTGTTTTCGGTACTTTTGCCCTGATGGCCGAAGGTTCGCCAATAGGAACGTGATAAAACGACAAAGCGCCTACTCCGCGCATGCCGCGAATCCATGGCCCTTCATAAGCTTTGGTCGGTAAACGGTTGTAAGTGGAATTGGGCAAATAGGTTAACAGATTTGCATTGGAAGCATTTTTAAGTTCCAGAATAACGGTGTAACCGTCATTGATGGTGTAGCCGCGCTGCACATTTCCGTAGCTATCGTCCAAATAAAAATAGTTTTCCATGGAAGCGCTTAAAGTATCGTCAGGCCAGGTAACCGGTAAGTCGTAATCAATGGCAATACTGGTGTGACCGCCATCCTGATAGTACACGGCGCGGATATCGGGTGCATCGATATTGGCCGTGTCCGTCGAACCGTAAAAATCGCGGGCTATCAGGCGAAACAACCATTGGGCCATTTCCAAATAGCCATCGTCGTTGTAATGGCAGCCGTCGTGCCCGACCAAGCCCACTGTGCTCATCACTTCAACGTCATCGTAGGTTTGTTTGAACTGCCGTTGAATTTCACGCACTTTGTGTTGGTAATCCCCGCCGCAAGTGCCCGGATGCAACTGGTAAACGTAGACCTTTTGCAAAGGCGCATAATCCTGGTGCCAGGCATTGTACAGCGTGTCAAAACGGGCGGCATAGTAGCTACTTTCCGTTTCGTATGAATCGGATTCGCCCTGATGCCAAAATATGGCCTTGACATGATCAGCTACATGCGCCTTGGTAGCGCGATAAAGCAAGCGACCGTACGTGGTGGATAAATTCATGCGATCGGTCGTATCCGGTAAATTGTAGGAAATAGTCGAACCGCCGCTACCGCCGTTAATAATGCAGGTGGGCATATTGAATTCTTTTAGAATGAGCTCCTGCAAGCGCAAGCCCCAGGTACCCACCGCAAAATAGCAATCGTTGCACCAGCCGCGCGGAGTGGACAAGCCCCAGGTGGTATCGGCCGGATCGTAATCGTCGTAATTGGTATGTTTGCCAAAACTGCGGCAAAATTCGCTGTTAAAATCATACTCGGAAGCATTGGGATGTGAATTGGATTGTCCGTTAATCAGGAAAACATCCCCGCACACAATGCTGTCTTCGCAGGCCGCCAGCGTGTGACCATCCAGCCAAAGTTCAAAACGGCATTCGTACAATCCTGCGTAGATTTTGGGTTCAAAGGAAAAATCCGCCTGCCCGTTTTGATAGGCCAAAGTCTGCTGCAGATCTTTCCACAAAGTATCGTTTTGAAAAACCTTCAGTTCAATCGTTGAGAAGCCTTCCTGCAGAACTTTTCCCTGCACGGGCACGGTCGCCGAATCCTGCGCGTCGCGGGCGTACAATTGCAGATGCGCAGGAAACGCCTGCAATTGCAGCGTATCGCTTTGGGCCTGCGACAAACCGACAAACCCTAAATGGACACAAATAAAAAAGAAAAAAATACGCATCATCTTCCCCTTTTTGCAAAACCCGACAGATCGAAATTAAACGTTTCCTTTATATACGAAACTTTTCGGGCAAATTCAAAAAGGAGTTGAATTAGGAACTTGGAACTGGAAGCTTGGAATTAGGAACTGGGAACTGGGAATTGCACTTATCGTTATTCGTGTATGCGTTATTCGTTAAGCGTATGTGGGTTAAATTGTTGAATTGTTGAATAGGTAAAATTGTTATTCAAAAAGAGCTGTCATTGCGAACGATCCCGCGAGCCTGCGAGCGGGAGAGCGAAGCAATCTCCTTCAAAACAGCATCGGCATATTGTTAATGAAAGGCCTTAAAAGTGTTAGGGATTGCTTCTCCCGAATTCGTCGGGAGCGCAATAACAGGACTGGGAATCACATCAATTAACGGGCGCACACCACCGCCTACACAAACAATGATTCCCGAATAACGAATAACGGATATACGGATATACGGATAACGAATAAACGGCCAATAATTCCCATTTAACCATTCAACGATTTAACCATTCCCATTAAAAATTGTACGTGTACGACAACGTGCCGCGGTGCTCTTTGTATTCACGGGCAGGATTTACCGGATCGTAGAAATCAATCTTGTACAAATTCAAATTCAAACTGCTTTTGGGCGTAATGCGGAAGCGCGAGGTTAAGGTGTAATTCACGGAAGTCTGATCTTTGGTTTTTTGCACATTGGCCGAAAAATTATTGCGCCAGCGAATCAAAGGCGTGTAGCCGAAACTCAAACCTAAAGTTCGACTTTGGATGGTG
>JALWEA010000113.1 GCA_027039465.1 Calditrichia bacterium
ATGCGCCGTTCACCAATACGGCAACCTGCCTGCCCAAAAGATCGAATACTGTTAACGTGACATGTTCACGACGGGCTAATGTAAAACGAATGGTTGTGATCGGATTAAACGGATTCGGATAATTTTGGGATAGCGAAAACCGGTCGGGCGATTCCATTTGAGACTCATCCAAAGCCATTACCACACCGCCTTCCCTAAATACGCCTAAGCCGTCGACCGTACCAATCCATTTGTTGCCGTAACGGTCGATGGTAATGGTGGAAACCGAGTTGCAGGGAATACCGGAATTCTTGGTATTGTAAACCCTCCAATTGGTGCCGTCAAACTTTACAAGGCCTCCGCCGGAAAGGCCGAACCATTTGTTGTTCGATGCATCCACCGCAATGCTAAGCACAAAATTGTTAGGCAGGCCCGAATTGCCCGATTGGTAAAGGGTCCAATTGGTTCCGTCAAATTTTGCCGCACCACCGAACGTTCCGACCCAGATATTATTTTGCGCGTCAACGGCCACGGCATTAATATAATTGGAAGGAATGGGCGAATTGCTTTTATCGTAAACGACAAAATTGTTGTTTTCCTTTTTGACCAATCCGCCGCCAACAAAAGAGTTGCCATCATAATAAGGTCTGGTCGCCAGCCAAAGATTCCCGTTGTGGTCAAATGCAAGATCTTTAATGTTTTTGGAGCCGATGTTGGAATTGTCAACATTGTAATATGACCAACCCGTGCCATCGTAGCTTACCAACCCGGCATTCATGGTACCCATCCAAAGCACATTGTAATTATCCACGGCCACGGTATTGACAGCGTTATCCGGAATCAGAGAGTTGTCGGTATTGAACGTACGCACTTCCGAACCGTCGAAGCGCAAAAGACCGTTTACCATGGTTCCGATCCATTTAATGCCCTTCGAATCAATGGCAATATCATTGATGTTCGGCCCTTCAGCTTTGATTTGCGGAAATGTTTCCCAAGTGTTTCCGTCATAAGAAGCCATACCGTTCCAGGCCGTGCCAATCCATGCTTTGTGGGAAGCATCCAAAGCGATCGCACGTACATCATTGTTTGGCAAATCCGTATTACTCGTTTTGTAGGCCGCCCAATTTTGACCATCGTATTTTACCAATCCGTTTTCGGAAATGGTCAACCATTTGACATCGGAAGAGTCGATCCAAATGTTGGTGATTTCATTGCCTGGAATACCCGAATCAAGAGTGGTAAACTGCGTCCAACTATAACCGTTGTATACATAAAGGCCGTAATCCGTGCCGACCCATACATTTTGGTTTTTATCGAATGCAACCGTGTGAATGAAATCGGTCAGCATTGGTGTATTTTGCGTGTTGTAAATTGTCCATTGCGTGCCGTTAAATTCTACCAAACCGCTGCCCCAAGTTGCTAACCAGACATTCCCCTGGGAATCGATAACAACGTCGTTTATACCTTCATCGGGCAGTCCCGAATTATCGGCATCGTAAACCGACCAGGTACCGTTGCTGAATTTTGAAAGCTTTTTATCACCGGTAGCAATCCAAAGGTTACCTTGTTGGTCAAACTCCATATCGTTGACCCAGTTGTAGGGTAGGTTCGAATTATCCTGATTATAAACCTGCCACTCCGATCCGTTGTAAACGGCAATGCCTCCGCCAAATGTGGCAAACCAAATATTCCCATTGGCATCGACTTCAATATCGCGGATATCGTTTTTGGGCAGCCCCGAATTATCGGTATCGAAAATTTGCCAGTTGCTGCCGTCAAATTTGGCGGCACCGCCCATCCAGGTGCCGATCCATTTATTGCCGCTGCTGTCTATGGCTAAGGTGTAGATACGATTGGCGGGAAGATGTGAATTTCCTCGATTAAGAAACCGCATGTCCGCGCCGGTTTTACCGAAAATAACCAATCCGCCGTCGGTTCCTAACCAAAGACTGTCGTTTTGTTCCAAAATGGATTCTATATTATAGCTATCGGTGAAATTAATCCATTCCGGATTTTGAGCAAAGGCAGCGGATATCAAAAGAAATAAAAACGCTGAAATTACGTACATTGTTTTCATGGTATTTTCTCCGTTACTCTTAATTAAATTTTTTCAAACTTAATAATTTGTAATTATTTTTCTGCGCCAAATCTCATCCGAATTGTAAGGGATTCTTCGCTTCGTTACTATTGACATATTGTGGCGCGTCCGTCCCTCGATACGCCCCGATTCTCGGGACACTCGGGAACCGGACACAGTCAAAGACAACAGGTTATCGAGTAGTTCCGCTTTAGCGGAATGTATCGAGATACGGTTGTCGAGTAGAAACCGCGCCAGCGGGATCGTATCGAGACATGGTTGCCGTACCAGTTCCTAGTTCCCAATTAATTCCTGTTTACTTCATCAGGATCATTTTGCGTTGTTGTGCAAAATCGCCCGACTGCAAACGATAAACATACGCACCGCTTGGCAGATTCTTTGCATTAAATGTAACGGCATGTTCTCCCGCGTTGAGTTGATTGTTTATTAATGTCGCTACCTCTCGTCCCAAAAGATCGAATACTTTCAATGTTACCTTTTGACGCTGTCCGAGGGAAAAGCGAATGGTGGTAGTCGGATTAAACGGATTCGGATAATTCTGTGCAAGCGTGAATGTGCCGGGTTGGTTGGCTGTGTTTTGATCATCCACACCGGTTAACATGGCCAAAAGATCGGGGATGTACAATTTCCCCTCCACTAGATAAATCGGCGGGTTTTCAATGGCCGGTTTGTAGTTGTAAATGATATGCAGGGTGTCATCATCGGTAATGCAGAAATCATGGTATTCAAACGAGCCGTTCCATTGGTATCCGGGTAAATTCGGAAAAACCACATGCCCGAATTTTCCGTCGGGTGTGTAAAAACTTACTTCGGCGCTGGCCGTGTACGTTACCCAGCCGTCCATATCGCCCCAGAAAGCCGTGCCGTTGGCGGAAAACCAAATCCGTTCATTAGCCAAATCTCTGCTTGATGCTTCCGTTAAATAGGAAGACATGCCGCTTCCCATCGGGTAATTTTCAACCGCTTTCGTCCACACGCCGTTTGATTTGACCCAAATGGCATTCGGAAGATAACTGCTGCTCGGTTTGGCAATGAGCATAACATCGCTGTTGCTTTCTTTGCCGATGGCCATGGGGTAGTAACTGCCGTAAACATCTTCCATCGTACTATCGGCCAAATCTTCCGTGTATCCGTTATCGGTTTTTCGGAAAACGCGAAAGCCCCAATAATTATGACTCAGGGAATCGACTGAATGAAAAGAAACTGCCACGTATTCTCCGTCTCTAGTAACAACCGGGCCCAATCCCATACTTTGGTTATAGGAAGAAGACCAGATAACAAAAGTCTCACCGGCAGCCCAATTTTTACCAACCAACTCCCATTTCGTCCACCAATTGCCGGGTGAAACTTCATCGGCGTTTTCGCGAATCCAATAGGCGGTAGCGCCATCATCGCCTTGGGACACTGCAAAACCCATGTCGTCGTAGTGTTCACGAATATCGTCATTATCCGGATTATCGTCGTTGTGCGGATCGGCATCCAAAAGCGTTGGAGTCCAGCCCGAACCGGTTTGATTGACAAAATACAGATTGTGCGATTTGTAGAGTACGCGATCGGTTAAGAAACTAATCGGCATGGCTCCGTGCATCAACATGACTTTGACGCGTGTGAAATAAATGCTGTCCATGTAATTGTAAACATTTTCGAAATTCCACTTTCCGAAATTCTGCCGTTCACCGTAAAGCAGATAGGTTTGCGCCTGATTGGTTTCGGGATCCTTAAATGTCTTTTTGGCCGCCAAAACAACCCGCTCGCCATTGGTGGCAAAATGCACATCACCGTAACCCCAATACCACAATCCGCTACCCAAAGTTTTGTGGGACAGGGAATCAATGATGGTATACTCAATTAAATCCGTCGGATTGCTTTGCGCAAAGAGATTAGACAACATGAGCAGGAAGATTAAAATTACTAGCCGTTTAAAATACATATTAACCTCCTATTTGTTAATTAAATTTCAATCCTTTTTATGCTGTACTTTTTCTAACGGTTGATCTGTGACGCGTAAGCGTGTGCCGCATTTCTCGCAAAATTTGGAATAGGGGAAAGTGATAGGTGCTCCGCACCGGGGACAATGCGTAATCAGTTTCTGCCCGCAGAACGGGCAATAATTTTTATCTTCGTTAATGTGGCAAAAGAAATTACAAGTAGGACAAATTTTGTAGCTATCTTGAGCCATAAAGATTCCTTTCCCATAACCGATTATTTTATTTATGGGAATGCGAAAATCAAGTATTGTGCCAAACTGCGTTCCTATAACGCAACGCGCTATTAAGTTTTGAAAATCAACAAGTTAAATTGAATTCAATTTGCTTGGCCATTAAATTTTTTGCTTATGCAAAAGGTAAAAAGTTGCAAAGTGTTGCAACCAATGTTGCAAGCGATCGCAAAAAATAATATTTTGAAATATTAAAAAACGGCCGTGATTTCGGGTTTTTTCAATTTTTGAATATTGGTCGCTGTTTTTAACTCACTCATTGATTATGGTTAATTCCATGTCGATCGATGAATTACGTCCCCCTTTCTTCGAAGAAGAGAGGGGGAATAAGGGGGTGAGTTAAATATCGTAAATCAGTTTCTCAAAGGTTGTATTTTAATCGTGAATATGAAAAGATTTATTCGCAAAATTTTACTTTTTGGGCTTGCCAGTCTTCCTGTAGCCGCTTTGGCGCAACCGTATTTTAATTTGCAAAAAATTCCGGGCCCGCAGCTTAAATCGCCACGAATTATCAGAGCAACCGCAAACGATGATTTTTGGGTTTTGGATCAACGCGGCATCTTACTCCGTTTTAATCATTCCCGTTGGATGCGCTTTCCGATTCCTCAAAATAAAAGGCTAACCGGTTTTAGTGCGGTTTCCATAGACGCCCACACCTTTTTGGCCTCCGGTTTTGACGAAAATTGGCACACAAAATTATTTTGGTTTCGCAACGGTCGTTGGGAAAAAGATGCACTTCAACCGGACAACCCCGTAAAACAAATCTTTGTCGATGGCAGCGGTAAAATTTACATTGCCGGTGATTGGGCTACCTTCTATCGCTATGAAAAAGGGCAGTGGCATAAAATCAAATTACCGTTCACGGCAAGTTTTTTGCTGTTTGCTTTTTCCGGAGAAGAAATGTACCTGTCCACGAGCGGTCAGGGACTGTTTAAATTTGATGGCAAAAAGGCGGTAAAGCTACCGATTGAATTGCCAGGCACGCTTCAAATCGTTAAAGTACAAAAAGATAGCACAGGGACTTTATTTTTCTCCACATTCAACGGTCAGGTATTTCGTTGGGATGGCCGTATTTTTCGTCGGACAGATCAAAGTCCGCCCGATAGTGTGACTTATTCTTTTCAATACATCCGATGGCGCAATGTTAAGATGCCCAACTGGTTTCGCCTTCGCCAGATTGTGCCGCTTAAGCAAGGAGCATTGATTGTCTCCGGCGACGGTTCGATTTACAAGTTAATGGCAAGTAACCATGCTTTTTTTATGGATTTTACCAAAAAATATCATCTGAGCCGTTTTAAGGATATTTCTGTCAGAGGCGCTTTTTTCTTTTATTGGAATGATGACCCTTATCCAGATTTGTACCTGATGTCCAATTCCCAATACAGCGATTGGAAGTTTTACGTCAATCAACCGGAACGGCCGTTCGATGATGTGTCGCATCAGGTAAAGTTCCGCAAGCAGGATGGGTATTACCTGTCTTTGCCAGATGATCTGAACAATGACGGACGAACGGACCTGGCTGTGATGCAATTGGCCAAAGACGGGAACCGATTGAAGTATTTTTTACAAGACCGGGATCACCGATTTCGATTGTTCGGTCAAATACCTTTTACGAATTTGAACGCTGCGTTACGCAATTTTAAAAGTCTTTACACGGGCGATTTTGACGGTAACGGTTTAGCCGATTTGGGCGTTTCCACTTATTTCGATCGACGCTTGAAAAGGGGAACGCAAATTTTGGCATTCAATCATCGGCAGGCTATGAACTTCGAAACAGTTTCGTTGCCAGGCGATGCGCGCCATTATACCGCCCAAACCGTTTGGGCTGATTTTAATAATGACGAGGAAAATGATCTTCTGTTAATTAATCAATGGGCGCCCATGAACATCCTTTTTCACGATGGCGTTACCAACCGTTTTGTTTCTCAAACATTGCCAACCAAATCGCAGGATGCACCGGCCGGCGCCGTTGTTTTTGATTACGACAATGACGGAGACGCGGATATTTTGTACAGCTCCGCTTTTTACACGTTAAGGTTGTTAACCAACCGCGGCGGTCAATTTGACTCCACTTTTCAACCCGCCGGATTTTCAGTTTTAAATCGGGAAAAATATCCCTTTCCCGTTTCGCGTTTTATGACGGTATTGGATGTGAACAACGACGGTTATGAAGATATTTTTTTCAGCCTGAAAGATCCCAAAGCGCCGCGCAACTATTTATTCATTAATCAAAATGGACAGGATTTTAAAGAAGAAGCGGTTGACTACGGTGTGGATCAGCCCGCATTATCGGCGGCTATTTGCGCGGATGTGGATCGGGACGGTGATATGGATTTGTTCGGTTACAACTCCAAACGCAATGTTTTGTGGATTAATAATCTTGATCGCAAGAATTTCCTAGAAATCACCGTTGAAGGCGTCCGATCCAATCGTTCCGGTTTGGGCTGCCGTTTGTGGGTGTATCGGGCCGGGCACCTGAATGATCCGAAATACCTGATAGCATACCGTCAATTACCCAATGCCTCGTTTCGGGCAAATTTAGCCAATCAACAGTTCTTTCATGTCGGGGTAGCCGATAGCGGTTTGTACGATTTACGGCTGCACTTTTACCACGGACGGACGCGAATATTACGTAATGTGGCGCCCGGTAGCTTTTTGACGGTTAAAGAAGCGGGAGCTCTGGCATCTGAATTTTACCGCATCCCTGCTGTTGTCTTACGTTTTTTTGCCTGGCCGGAGAATCGAATTTATGTGTTGCTGACCTTGGTAATGGGTTTTCTTCTGTTTTACACCGTTCGTCTGGGCATGCGGCGTTTCGGCTGGAAAAATACGGGTTCGTTAATCATTGCTCTGTACATCATCACCATTTACTGGATTACCTTGATGGCCACCGTGGACAGCGGGAATTGGGTATATCAATTTTTGATGCCTCCCGGGGCGGTCGTCGTTAATTTGATCTTCATCTTTGCTTATTCTTT
Source organism: Calditrichia bacterium (assembly GCA_027039465.1). Lineage (GTDB taxonomy): Bacteria > Calditrichota > Calditrichia > Calditrichales > Calditrichaceae > Caldithrix. Next base: position 7,274 of record JALWEA010000113.1, read on the forward strand.
GTTTAGCCAACCGATGAAATTCGGGCATAAAAACGCCGAACAAATCGAGGAAGAGCTGTTGAAGAATCTGTTGGTATTTAATCACGGGGAAGCGGGTTCCAAGAATTTGGTCTCATTGCAATTGCTGCTCAATAATCCGCCGGAATCCGAACAAAAACGTACCGAGTACAAACAATTACTTGACAAACGATTGCAAATATTTAAGGAATACAATTTTCCCGTGCTTAAGCGAATTCAATCGCTGCTGCAGGAACTGAAACCGAACGATGATCACGTAAAGGAATTGCAGGATCGGCTTGTTTTTTTTGAGCGGGAGTGCTGCGAATCGTTGGAACGGATGCGTGAAGAAATCAATAAATTGTATTCGTTGATTCGTCGTTTAAAGGAAGAATTTTTTCGCAAATTCAGTTGCGATCCGGAAAGTGTGGTTTTGCAATTGGTTGATGTTTTGCCCAAGGAACTTAATGTGTCCGTCTATAAAAATTATCAGGGCAAACATGCGGTATTTATTAAATGCGAAGATTTGTATTTTATTTTGGATAACTTATTGCAGAACGCCCGCAAGGCCATTCACAACCTTACCGACGGATACATTCGCATTACGCTAATCAAAGAAACGCCGGGCATGACCATTAAAGTGCACAATAACGGCCCGGACATTCCGCATGAAAAAAAGGAACGGCTCTTTGAAGGTGAAAGCAAAGGCAAAAAGGGGCAGGGCATGGGATTGCCGTATTCCAAACGCATTCTTGAAAAGTATCAGGGGAAAATCCGCCTTGAGCCAAGAGAACACGGAGAAACGGTTTTTAGCCTTGAATTAAAGGAAATGATATGAGTGATCAATTAACGTTGTTGGTCGTTGATGATGATGCCGACTTCTTGCGCGATTTTAAATTTCTGATCGGCGATCAGTACCGGGTGATTACGACAAGCGATGTCAAGCAGATTCGTTCGCTGATTAAAGAATTCAGCCCGGATATTGTTTTTCTGGATTTGTTTTTGGGTGATTACAGTGGTCTTTCTTTGCTAAAGCAGATCAAAAAGGAATTGCCGCAGCAGGCGTGCATTATGATCACCGAACACGGCTCCATTGATACGGCCGTGGAAGCCATTAAGTCAGGTGCGGAAAATTACATCACAAAAAATTTTAATGTAAAAGAAATTCAGGGATTTATCGAGCAAGTTCTTCAGAAAAAATTGCAACATGCCCAAAGCGAAGCCCTGATGGAAGAATCTTTCCGACCCTACCGTGAGTTGATTGGTCAAAGTCCGCCGATGTTGCAGGTGAAGGAAAAGATCGCCTTGGCCGCCCAAAATGATTTTACCGTGCTTATCAGCGGAGAGAGCGGTACGGGTAAGGAGTTGGTCGCCCGCCTGATCCACAAAAACAGTGCGCGGGCGCAGGAAATTTTTCTCCCGGTCAACTGCGGTGCCTTACCGGCTAATCTGATTGAGAGCGAATTGTTCGGTCATGAAAAGGGGGCGTTCACCGGCGCCGATAAACGCAAATTGGGCAAATTTGAAATTGCTTCCAACGGCACCATGTTTTTAGACGAAATTTCCGAACTGAGCTTAACAGCCCAAGTAAAGCTGTTACGCGTGTTGTACAACAAAGAATTCGAGCGTGTGGGCGGAACGACCGTATTGCGCACCAATGCCCGCATTATCGCCGCCAGCAATAAAGACCTTAATACTTTGATGGCAGAAGGGCGTTTTCGGGAAGACCTTTTTTACCGTCTGAATGTGTTTCCCATTGAATTGCCGCCTTTGCGCCAACGACGCGAAGATATCCCTTTGTTATTGGAATACATTCTTCGTAAAAAGAGCAGGGAATTGGGCAAGCCGCAAACGCAGTTGGAACCGTCGGCCATTGATCTTTTCAAGCAATACGATTGGCCAGGCAATATCCGCGAAATGGAAAACATCGTTTCCCGTTTGATTATTTTGGCCAAAGACGGGCTGATTACATCGGCTATGGTGGCCGCCAATTTACAGCCGGATATGCAGGAAACGCGGGATTATTTTTCGGATGAAAATCTCACATGGGAAAATCTGAATCGGGCCAAACGAAAAGCATCGGCTGCGGCCATTGAAAAAGTGGAGCGGGAATTCTTGGACAAGTTATTGCAAAAATACGACGGTAATGTCATCGCTGCGGCAAAGGATTTGGGCTTGAATAAATCCACCCTTTACCGGATGGTGCAGAAGTACCGGAAGTGATGGTCGGGAACCACGGCTGGCAGTAATTTGGAATTAGGAACTTGGAACTGGTGCGGCAACCGTGTCTCGATACGATCCCGCTGGCGCGGTCTCTACTCGACAACCGGTTGCCTTCGCCCGCGTCCGGTTCCCGAGTGATTCTGCCGACACTGGTAGGGGCGAAGCATTTCCCTAACAAATAAAAGAATAATCGATACTTTTGGTTGCACTACGTTAAATTTTTTGAGTTTGAAGAATCTTGGCGGAAATGCTTCGCCCTTACTTTGAACATCCCAAGATGAAAGGCAGAATCGTATCGAGGGACGGACGCGCCATAACATGTCAATAGTAGTCCGGCCGCAGGAGAGAAGCAATCCCTAACGCCGTTCAATAATAAACACATCTTACCGAATAAGCCGTTTTTCAATTGTCCCTACGGGACAACATTTTTGTGCTATGAAATTCCGCTTACCCATATTTAAAAATATGGGCTATTGGCATGCCATCGCTCCGCGATGGGAATATTACCATCACGTTGGTTTTTCTTTTGGTTTAATGTAAGGGATTCCTTCTCCCGACTTCGTTGGGATCGGAATGACAACCGGAATCGTCCCGCAAGGGACGATATGCTATTAGCCCACAAATTCATTTGTGGGAACCAATGCGCCACCACCATCAATTGGAGTCCCGTCAGGGACGGTGTGTAAAACGAATCGCCACGCCCTCATGTCATTGCGAGGCCTGAAACCATGGCATTCGCCATGGATTATTAAGACAGTGACATGAACTGATTGGGAACTGGGAACTTGTAACTTGGAACTGGTACGGCAACCGTGTCTCGATACGATCCCGCTAGCGCGGTCTCTACTCGACAACCGGTTGCCTTTGTTCGCGTCCGGTTCCCGAGTGATTCTGCCGACACCGAGCAATTTTTGAAAAGTGGAAAAAAATAGGCAGAATCGTATCGAGGGACGGACGCACCGCAAAATGTCAATAGTAGCGAGGTACGAGCGAAGCAATCCCTAACACCATTACCGGTCGCTGCCTCTTTGGAAGGGATTGCTTCTCCCGACTTCGTCGGGATCGCAATGACAGCCTTTAACGAATAACGAATAACGTTTTCCCCTTAACTCTTCAACTCTTAACTCTTAATTCTTAGCCCTTAACCCTTACACTAATAACCCTTAACTATTTTCCCACTCAACCAATCAACCAAACATCCGTTTCCGCTTCAGGGCGAGGTAATCAGCAGGTAAAGAAATCCGCCGAGGGAGGTGATCGAAACACTCAGCATGACGTTGGAGAAGGTATCGTAGTTTTTGGTTTGGGCATAGTAGCTTCGAATCTTATTTAAATCGGATGTGTGGCGGTAACGGCGGTAATAGTCGTCGGCGCGACGTTTAAGGTAAAACGAAGCCCAATTGCTCAGCACGGTTGCGACGGCTAATCCGGGTTTTAACAAGTGTTTAAATTGGATGTGACCGGATGCCTTGGGCGTAAGTGCGACGGTGGAAAACCGAATCATCGGTGTTTGGCTGCGGTGGACATTGTGCAAAAACAGCGTATCAGCGGCGGGAACGTTTAAAGTGGTATCGACGGCCCAATTATTCCAGGATCGATCATTCAAAAAAATCAATTTCAATCTTTGTTTACCGGCCGGAAGTTGGAGAATCGATTGGGGGCGGATTTTAAGGGAATCGATTGGGCGGACGGATTTTAAAACGATGATGTTGGAATCGGGCAGCGCAACAAAACCCATGGCCTTTTGTTGGGCCTGAACCGCTGTAAAAAGAAGCAAAAAGGCAATGATGGTGCTGTTAATGATCGATCTCATTGTTGCTCCGTTCCTTTGGCTTGCCACATTTCCAAATGATCGTATTCTCTGATCAGGTACAAGGTTTTGCCGTCCGCAGGAAACAATCCGTCGATGCGGTGTTTTAACTTTTCTTTTTGTACGATTTGTACCGTTTGCTTTTCAATGATGTAAGTATATTTTTGCGCGGTAGCAACCAATAAATGTTTGGCGGTAACTCTTACCGGAGACATGGGAACGCCGACCAAAGCAAGCCGCCAACGGGATTCAAGCGCGGGTGTAAAGGCGAAAAGTTGCCCTTTGCTGTTCATGGCAAAAACGAGCCTGCCGTCGGTGGTGCACGGTTGGTAGAATGGAGCGCCATCCGTTTGGGCCTGGTAAGAAATTTTTCCGGTTGCGCAATTTAAGGCCCAAAGTTTTCCCGCCAAATCGGCCAAATAGACCTTCCCGCGCAGGATCATGGGCGAGGCGTAAAGATGATCGGGAAGTTTGTTTTTCCAAAGCAAGGAACCGTCCAAACCGTTAACCGCCATGACCAAACCGTCCGGCGTGCAGGCAATGAGGGTGTCGCCGTTCATGGCCATGTTAGAAGTAATGCGCTTGCGGCTTTCGTATTGCCAAAGCTTTTTGCCTTTCACGGGATCGAAGGCTAAAATTTTCCCTTGCAAGGTGGCATGGAAAAGAACGCCGTTGGAAAGAACGGGACTGCTGCGCGAGAACAGACCTTTCTTTTTCCAAATCACCTTGCGTAAAAACAGATCGTAAGCCTGCAAGCCGTATTTGCCCTTTTCCGCACTGACAAATACCAACGGCCGGGAAAAAGCGGGCGGAGCGGAAATGCCTCGGGCCAAATGAATGCGATCCGCATCGTTCAACTTTTGACGATTAACGGAAACCAAATACCCGTTAAAAGTGGTCAAGATCAATTTGTTGCGAATTTTAAACAGAGCATCGGTAGCCAAACCGTTGATGCCTTTGTCTCTTTTTTGGGCAAACGGCGGCGTAAGGTTCACATTGCTAAAATACCAGCGTTGGGCATTGTTGCCCGCCAAAAGTGTTTCCGGCAATTCGGCTAACGGCCCTTTGGGTACGGACGGGTTTTGACAACTTACGAGCACTGCGGTAAATAACGAAATTACCACAAAGCGGGAGACGTATTTCCGCACCACACAAGAAGCGGCAAAGTGCATCCTCTGCCGGGCCGCAGTAGCAACGGATGATCGCGCGGCCTGCGGATGGATTCGTCCATTAAAAAATAGAACGCGTAAAAAAGTGCCGTAAATCGATCTGATTTTGAGCGCCATGCTTTGAGCGAATTTTTTTGTTTTGCGAATCGCTAATTTCATTTAAAAATCCCAGCCAAAGAAAAATTGCGTTAATGTTTTTTTGCCGATCGAATGGAAGTCGGTGCGGCGGCCGATATCCAGACGCAAAACCAGCATGTTGCCCAAGTTGAGCCGCACGCCCAAACCAAAGCTGCCGCGGAATCCTGGCCATTTGGAGTTCCACGCGTTGCCGGCATCCAAAAACAGGGCGCCGCGAATACCGGTGAAACGGAGGGCGGCTACGGGCAGGTAAATGCCCAATTGGTCGATCAGCGGGAAGCGCAGTTCCTGCGAAATGAGCAGAATGCGTTTGCCATGCAGCGACCAGCGCGGGTACAAACGCAAATCCCAGCTTCCGCCGAAATAATACTCCATGGCCTCGCGGCCTTCGTTAAACAAACTCAGAAAACGTACCGCGTAAGCCGAGCGGTAACTTAACCGAAAATATTTTCGCAAGTCGATTAAACCGGTTAAATAATTGACATTGGAATAGGCCAGATCGTAGGTGTTGCCAAAGGTAATGTTAATGCGTTGGCCGTCTATCGGGCCGCTGGGGCCCCAAATGGAATTGTCGTTGACAAATGAAATGTACTGACTGGAAAGATAGGCGCGTCGCCGGTTGCTGAAGAACCAATCGCGATCGGAATAGGCCATACTTTGGCTTAAGGAAACGCGCGTAAATTGCGAAAACGGGTAGCTGAAAGTTACAATGCCTCCGGCGCGTTGTTCGTAAAAATAGTTATCGCCGGGATAAAAATAGTAGCCGGCAAAACGGTACAAACTTACCGCCCAGTTGATGCGGTGTTCCAGATTGATTTTGGTAACGGCCACGTTAAAGCTCTTCCAAAATTCGCTGGCCACGCGGGCATTGTTGTACAGCAAAACGTAATACTGATCGTTGCCCAATACATCGGTAAAGGCGAATTGGGCGCCGCCGGTTGTGCCGAAAATGGGATCTTGCGAAACCTGCGTTTGGGCAAAATCCAGTTTGTACTTGCGCACGTACGGTTTGCGTTCCTTTACTTCTTTGGGTTTGATGTTGGTAAACGTCCACGGTTTGGTGTCGGTGACTATTAACGGTTGGCGAATGGTTTGCGCCGAGTTCAAATGTGCTAAAAAGTCGGGCTGGTAGCGAATTTGAAAAGCGGCTTTTTCAAAGCTGCCGAACAGCAGACCGTTTTCCGGAGTCCAGCAGGGATCAAAGGCAGAACCCAAAAACGAGGTCATTTTAAAGTAGCGGATCGGCTCGTTTTTTAAGGCGGATTTAATGGGATTGGCGATGACGTAAATATTAAACGTTCCGTCCATATCGGAAGTGAAGGCCAAATATTTGCCGTCCGGTGAAAAAGCGGGGCTTTGATCTTTGTGTTTACCAAAGGTTAAATAGCGGATTTCACCGGTTTGTCGGTTCATCAAAAAGATGTTGCTGCCACCGTTTTTACCTTCCGCCGTGCGATCGGAGGCAAAGGCTAGATATTTGCCGTCCGGAGAGTAGGTGGGATCTTCGTCCGCGTAGAAATCGCGGGTCAGGCGAATCAGTTTGTTTTCCTTGACGCGGAAGATGTACAAATCTTTGTAACCGCCGAAGTCAAGTCCGCTAAAAACCACTTCGCTGCCATCCGGTGACCAATGGGGCGAATAAATGGCGACTAAATCGGGAAAGCGCTGTTTTTGCAAGACTTTTCGTTTGGGAATATCGTAAAGGTAAAGCACGTCGCTTTGACCGCTGCGGGCGCTAAAGGCCAAAATGCCTTTGCGATTGACATCGATTTTGGAATCAAAGACATGAAACGATTCAAATTTGGAGGTGCTTTCGCCTTTAATGAGCAGTTCCACATCCTTCTCTTTGTCATGCAGGCCGAGCAGTTTTAAGGGACGCATGTAAATGCTGGAATAGCCGGTGCGGTTCCCGACAAACACAACGTAGGCCTGACCGTTCTGTTTGTAGTAAACCGGTTTGAAGTTGTAACCGAAACGAACCACCGTTTGGCTGATTTGATCGGAAAAATCGTGGGTGGCCAACAAAGGGTAATATTTCTTTTTGAGATGGTACAAATATTCGTGGTCAAATTCACGGTAGTCTTTGCCCAAAACTTCTTTGAAGCAATCTTCAAACGAAGCATATTTCCAGGACAGTTCCATCATGCGCAGCAGCTTATCTTTGCCGTAGTTTTTGGAAATGTAGGCGAGTACGTTTTGCCCTAATTTGTACATGTAGAAAGTGCCGTTAATCTGGTAGGCATTTTCCAGACCGACGATGTAGTTGTTCAATACGGCGTCGCGCAGAACCATTTCACCCTGGGCATCCCATTGGCGCGACCAAAATTCGGCCAGCCCTTCCGTAAACCACAACGGCGGGTAGGCGCCTTCGATTTTGCCGTATTTGGTAAGTATGTGGTACAATTTGGTGTGCATGAAAACATGCACCAATTCATGGCGGATTACTTTTTTGAATTCTTTCAGATCGCCGTTGCCGGGCACGACCACGCGGCCTTTCATGTATTCGAAAAAGCCGCCGACATTGGGCGGAATGAATCCGGGCGTAACGTTGGTTTGCTCGAAATGTTCATGGGAACTGTAGAATATGAGCGGGATGCGGTAGATAACCGAGTAGTTGAATTTTTGTTCCAGATAGCGGTAGGAGTCTTCTGCGAATTTGGCGCCTTTTTCGGCTAGATCGCGCATTTTGGGATAGTAGTAAATGTCAAAGTGCTCGGTTTTCATGACCTGCCATTTGAAGTGGTGGTAATGCACTTTGTTGCGTCCGAAATAGAAGCCCTGTGCAGCAAGGTTGGTTGTGAACACAAAAAGTAAAACAATTGCGGCGGTCAAGAGCCTTTTGCATCTCATTACAGAAAAATCCTTTTTGACGTTACTTTTGACAAACTAAATAAAAATAGTGAAGGTTTCAAGGTGGATGGAGGAATCGGAACTGGGAACTCGGAATTGGGAACTGGATTTTCGTTATTCGTATATTCGTGTATTCGTTAAGCGGATGCGGGTTGAATAGTTGAATGGGTAAAATGGCGCTGT
>JALWEA010000114.1 GCA_027039465.1 Calditrichia bacterium
TGAGAATGGTTTGATCATTCGGCGCACGCTCCAATGCCAGATTAAATTCCATTAACGCTTGCGTAAACTGATTCTTATCCAAATATAGTCGACCTTTTTGGAAATGTTCTTGAATAAATTTTCGATCATTCTCCGCCTGGGCTTTATTTACCGCTTCCTGAACGGCTTGACGACGTTCGGCTTCCATTCGTTTCTGCAACAGAACATCGGCGGAATCCAGCATAACTTTTGCGCGCTGATTAAATGCATCCTGTTCCAATACTTGTTCATATTCCACCACTGCATCCAGATATTGGCCTTTGGTAAAAAAGCTGTCCCCTTTAGCCAAATGCAGTTTAATTCGTTTTTGCCGATCCGCTTCACGGATAGCCGCAATTAATTTGGCCTCCCGTTCTTTACGTTTGGCTTCGGCTAATTTGTACAAATCGTCGCGTGTCGGGCCGAAATTCAATGAAATGGAAAACCGGTGTACCGAAGAAAAGACATTGCTGTACGGACTAGTTGAAAATGCGTAATCGATCTGGAAAATTTTGTACTGAATTCCGGCGCCAAAAGTCGGTTGACTTCCATCCATACCCAGGCGCAACATGGCCAAATTGTGGAAACGGTATTCCGTACCGAAACGAATTTTAACATCCCGCTTTTGCGAATAATCCACATCAAAGGCCAAATCCAATCGATTCCCCAAACTACCAAAATAAATTTTGCGCAATAAGCCCAAACGAACCGTCAAAGGAAAGGCATCGATGGTGTTGCCTTCCTTGACCTGCGGCGGGAACAAATTGCGAACATTCAGGCCAACGGACCAGTCTTTTAACAACATATTGCTAAATATTTCCGGACGATACATCAGGCCCAAATCCATACCGACACCGATGCCGGTTAAGTTTCCTTCTTCCGCCAGGCCGCTCCAGGCCCTGCGCACCACGCGCACCGTTAAACCGGCGGACAAATCGTAAGGCAAACGTTTGGCATACGAAAAAAATCCGTGGTATTCTTCCCAGGAAAAAGTTCCCAGATCGGTGTTGAAGTTGTCGCGTTGATGGATGCCGCCAATACCGATCCGTCCGACACCGATGCCGAAAGTGCCCAAGTTTAATGTCGGGAAAGCATAGCCCAAAAAATCATAACTGGCGCCTTCGAACAAAGATGTGTGAAAAAAGGTGGCGCTTTGCTGATAGACAAATTCCAATCCGGCAGGATTCCAAAATACGGCCGTCGGGTCATCGGCTACGGCCGTAAAAGCACGGCCCATGCTAAAGGCGCGGGCACCAAAGCCCATGCTTAAATTGCTTTCGGTGCCGCCTTGGCCGCTTTGCGCCTGTGCAACGGAAACGGACAGCAAACAGCCAAGCGTTAAAATTAAAATCGAGCGAAACATATTTTTCTTTCTATTCATCATTGTTACCACGCTTACTTATTTAATGTAGGCAATTTTGGTTATATATCGTTTTACGGCTCCGCCGCTTAAAGGCTTAATTTCAATTACACCCAAATACACGCCGTTTAGAACGGTTTGGCCTTTGTCATTTTTCCCGTCCCAGCGAACTAACCGGTCGTAAAAACCCCGATGCAATCCGGTTAATTTTTTAGACCAGACCAAATCGCCGGTGAGTGTAAAAATGCGCAATTCCACATCCGAATCTTGTTCCAACAAAAAGGCGATGTTGGTGTAAGCGTATTGCCGACCAAAAGGATTCGGATAGTTGCCGAAAGCTTCCTTCGGATCCGTTGAAACCAAAGTAAATGCTTTGGATGTCAATTGATCGCTTTCGGTCAATTTACGGCCTTGTTCATCCGCCGTGCCAAGCGGTTTGTCCGGATCAAAGTCATAAACAACAACCTGACGCAAATTGGCACGAAAGACGCGATTGACCACATTGTTTTGGAATTGTGCCACAATAATCAATTTCTTTTCGCTGCGGGCATCAACATCCGCAACCTTGTCAAACGGAATAGTAACCGGATTGGCCGTAGTGTCCGTAATTTGCAGATCGGCATAAGAGACAGCGGTTTTGGCCAATTTACCCTTTTTGGCCAAGCCCTGAAAATCATCATAATCCATAACCTGCAACGATTTAAACATGATGGCTAATGCTTTAGGCGATAACAGATTGTTCTCATTGGGATCTTCACTAGTCGCGTAAAACGCAAGTTGTACGGCGCTAATATGCAAAGGATCATCAAATTCTTTATTGGAAACCGTAAAACTGAACAGCGGTACGTTGGTCTGCCCTCGCGTCAGATTGGTATCTTGGGAGGCTAAAGCTTCGGCTTTGATGGTAATTGTCTTTTGACGGACACGTACCGGAACCGAGACAATTCCCAAATCCTTATCCACATCGGCTGCAAGATTGGTGTTGGCATCCAAAGGCAAACGATCGAATTTAAAGGTTAAATTGGTCGTCAAATTCACATAAGGCGCTTTCAATTTCCAGCTCAATACCTGCCCGGTATCGCTGAAGGATTGGCTTAACGGGGTATCGATCAATTTAAAGCCCTGTTTGGCAATTAAAGCCGTATCCAACGCCACCGATCCGCTACCGCTCAACTTGGCATATTGCAGGCTGTTTTTCTTGGGCGCATAAAGGGGCTTTAATGAAATTTGTACCTCTTGGCCCTGAGAAATTAAACCGGTATTGGCCACGGTGACCGGTATGATAAGAGGATCGCTCAGTGCCAATTTGGCCTTTTGCTGAATTACTAACGTGTCCGTTCGATCATCCGTGGTTTGTTGTCCGCTATTTTCGTCGGTACCAATTAATCGGAAATGCAAGATTTCTTTACCGGTACCCGCATACGAGGCAGGCACCCGTAAACTCCATACCGCTTTATTTTCCATATCCAAAGGAATATCCGCCGGAGCCTTACCCAAATAATTGTCATCCATGGTAATGCGCACAAAGGGATTAACAATATTGTTCGAAAGTTGCGCTTTTACGGTTACCGGATAAATCTGCCCGGTGGATAAAGTATCCGTGATAATTTCGGTAATTTTTACTTGGGCTTTTTGGCTGATAAAAACATGTTTGATAAACGATTGGTTTTGGATAAAGGCCGGTTGCCCCGTGTTTTTATCTAGCGGCAAAACGGTTACCCTTACTTCCAGGGCATTGTTTTCCAAATTATTGCTTGCCGGTTGGCCTACCGATTGCGGTTTATTCGATATCTGCCTCAAATGGTTGCGCAGGTATTGCATTCCAGGTTGAATTTTATTGTTGGTAAGCGAGGCGGTTTCGGAAACCTTGATCCACCAGTAAACCGGCACATTTGCCGTAAATGTTTTTAGCGAATCTTGCGGGAGCGGATTACCGGTTGAATCCACAATGGTAAAATAATCGCCAACATGCAAAACAACTTGTCCGTTTCCCTGGGCGGGTGTTGCCCCGGATTTGTTACTGATCAAGGCTTGTAATTTAAATAATTGGCCAGGCGAAACCGAATCGTCAACCGCACCGGCCGGTTCAACAATTTTGGATGTTAAGGCCAATTGGGTTTTGGGCATTACACGAATAGACAAACTATCGCTCACCGTAACCGGATTTAATCCTGGAATCGATTGGCTGCGCGCTGTGGCCAAAATCGCAAATTGCTCCCAGCTTTTACTTTCAGAAGGAGCGCGAACTTGCCATTGCAATTCCGCAGCTTGTGTGGTAACCGTGCGTGTAAGGCTGGTATCCAAAGAAGTGAATCCATCGGGCAGGGCTAACACAACTTTTTTGTCACCGTCCAATAATTGATGGAACACGATTTTGGCCTTTATCAAAATCGGGGACTGATCCGTGGAAACCGTCATGGTATCCGAATTGTTTTTTACAAAGGTCGCGGTTAACAGAATATTTTCCACTTTTTTAATGGATAGGTTCAAAGTATCGGCAGAGGCAGAATCACTTAAAAACGCCACGGTATCGGCATTTTCATCCAACGCCGGCTTATCAGGATCGGCCACAACCCGAATGGAACCAATGTAACTCTCAGACGTTGACTTTACCTGCCATTGGGTGATTTCATCCTGTGCCACCTTGTGCCGTAAGGAATCGCTTCCCACAAGAATTAAATGACTATTCAATGTATCCAATTTCACCCAAATGCCATCCTTAATCCTGGCTGCGCCTTTATTTTCCACCTTCGCCGAGATTGTAAAAACCTGATTGGTGGAACGATAGAGGGTATCGTTTAGAGTCGGCATCTGGCTGAACCTAAGCCTTAAATCGGCCCGTTTAATAATCACAAAAGCCATGCCCAAAGAATCGCGACGGACTTTAGCCGGTAAATCCGAATTCACATCGTTTGGTCGTTCGTCATTCAGAATTTGTACGGAAACGGTTCCCGTGCCTGTCGTTTCCGGGATAAGCAATGTATCCTGATAAATGCCCTTGCGAAAATGTTCGATTACATTTTGGCGACTGTTGCTTTCGCCGGTTTGACGATTATGTTTAAAAAGGATCCCTCCGCTTGCCGTTAGGCGCAAAACACCGCTGGTATCAAAGGCAGCCTGACCGACGTTGCCTACAATTGTCTGCAAGACAACCTGTTGGCCGGTCGAAACAACAAAATCCTTGGCTCCTTCCGGTGCGGTAACTTTATTGGCCAAAACGATTTCCGGCGGTGACTGCACACGAACGGGCAGAGCTGTGGAACGAATAACCAGGGCACGCCCGCTGTTGGCATCATTCACAATAACATCCACATAAATACTCATGGGATTTGTCGTGGCCGAAGAAGGCGCCACAACCTGCCATTCGGCCGGAGGTACGCTCAGTCCGTCCGGCAAATCGAGGGTTGAACTGTCTTTGACCGAAAAGCCCCGCGGCAAAACAATACGTGCTTGTTTGCCGGTCGGTGAAACAGGGCCGCCAAAACTAAAACGCGCTTGAACCGTGAACGTTTGCCCTGCGGAAACCGTGCTATCCGTGGCGCCTGCCGGAGAAGTAATGGCCAAATGCGTTTCCGCCACACCTTTATTCTCAACACGAACCGGCAATTTTGCCTGTCTCCGAACCACTTCTACGGCATGAAGCGTATTGGAATCCAATGGAACAGTTCTTAAGTAAACCCGGAGACTATCAAAGTTTTGCCCACTCGTAATCCCTACGGGACGCACCTGCCATTCAACGGTTGTCGAAGTATGATCAAAAGTGCGTAAACTATCTCCGGAATTTTCGGCAAATTCATAATTGGACGGCAAACGCAAACTTAAAACGCCGTTTCCGTAAGGCGATGTTCCCTGGCGTTGCACCTGCCCCTGAACGGTAAAAGTTTGATCAATCGAGACAACCGAATCAAGAGCGCCCTCCGGCGCGCTAATGCGTAATGTCGGCCAAATTTGACTCGGCTGCTGTACGATTACCCGTTCCTGATCGTCCAAAGCCTGATCGATCGAAACATCATTGCCGATTAAGTCTTTGGCAATCTGTACCTTGGCTTTCAATTGCTGTGCATCAAGCTGATCGGCTTGCCAGGTGTAATAGCCGACACGTTGCGAATCCGGAGCAGGCGGAATATTGGTAAATGTAACTTCGCCCGTCAACGCTTTACCGTCTCGATATAATTTAACGGTTGCCGAGGCAATGGTATCTTGTCCCGTATTGGAAACCACTACTTTAAGCGGTACATTTTGTTCAAAATTGACGTACGGAGCATTAGGTGCCAAAGGCCCGGCAATGATAGTCAAAGAATCAATGCGCAAACGTGCCGGACGAATAACCCGAACCGAATCGCTTACTTCAATTGAATCGCTTTCTCTCGTCAGGTCCGGAGTCCTTTGATCGTAATATTTAACGGCCGGACGAGGAGAGACCAAACCGGTATCGGCATCGGAGCGGATGTCGAAATAGGCCGTAAATTGGACACTGTCTTCGCCGGCGATCACCGTATCCTCAGCGCTGCCTTGCGTCCAAACCCAATTGCTTGAGACGTCTTTATTGTCCGAAAGTCGAACAAAATGATGAGCAATTTCCGAAATGTAAACGGGCGATTGTCCGTCGTTGTGTAAAGTAAACATCACAGGCACATCCGTTTGCCCCAAACGTACCTGTTGATCCGGAATATCAATGCGCGAAACGTGCACTTCACCGGATTTAAGTACGACTAATCCCGAAGTCAGCACGGTGTCTTTCTCGAAAACCGTACCGCTAATAGTCTGGCCGTAAATATGTAATTTAACATCGTAAAAGCCAGGGCTTAAATCCGAAGCCAATTGGGTCTGTTTGAAGTTAACAACCGCAGTATCTTTGCCTGGAATGGTGTATTCGGCAAACAGATTGATGGGGTCTACGGAACTGTTTAATATTTGCAAATATGATTGGTCTGCATCCAACGTTACCGATGCCGTGCCGGTATCGATCAATGCAACACTGAAGGTGACTTTTTGATTGGCAACCACCGAATCGGGCGTCAAGGTATTGGATTGGTACAAGGCGCTGCCTAACGTTTGGACGTAAAGCTCGTCATAAGTATTGGAAACTTTGACGATGTCACCGTTATCCAGTCCGATTTGTCCGTAAATCTTTGTATAATCTTCCGCAGGAAAATTATCCGTAATATCAAACTGAAATTTAAGGAGGTTATTATCCTCTTTCTTCAAAACCGTCAACGTATCGAGACGATGCATATTCAAAACAAAGGCATCGCGATCATCGGAATTCGTGGCGCCTTTAAAGATCAACTTGGTCAAATCCGGTGTAATGGTTTTGGGACCTTCACTATTGGATACTTTCATGTACACGATAATGGAATCGGCCCCTTGCGCCACATGGTCGTTGGTTTGAATTTGCACGGATTTAATAACAATGATACTATCACCGAAGGCAAATTGTCCGGCGTACAAATCATTATTATAAACCGAATCATTGGTTGTCCCGATCAAATGCAGGAACAATTCGTATTCTCCCGCGGCAATGGGAAGCACTTCCTTGTGGAACAGCAGATGGGTGGAATCCGGCTTACTGCTGATGACATGCGCGCTTTGAGCATCCAATTTAATTTGATGAACCACATTCGTGGAATTTACTTCGCGGATTTGCATGACCGTTTGCGAAGTATCCAATACAACCGTTGCCTGCCCGTTATTAAGAACCACCGATTCGAATTGAACCGCAGCGGTATCCACGCTCCAGGAGGTGGGGGTGGTACTCACCCATTCGACATCAGCGGCGCTTTCCAAAAGAAAAGAACCCGGACTTGTCGATTGTGCGGTTGTCGTTTGAGATGAATTGACATCCTGGCCGGAAACTGTAGCATTTACGTGTACGGTCAATGTGTCAAGATTAATATCCGGCATGTCCAAAGCATAAACGAGCGTATCCGCGCTATTGCCATTCAAGTCATAAGGTAACGGATCGCTGATTAGCGACGGATTAAAATCCAGATTATCGGGATCGAACTGCAAACTTGCCGAATTAATGCGCGCGGCAGCTTCTCCCGTATTTAAATATCTTACATACAACCGTCCGTGATCCTGTTGTTCACTGATGGTATCCGGGACAGTCCAAATAGTATCCACAGCCAAATCGGCTACTTGTTGAACCTGCAAACTGCCAGGTGTATTAACCGTGACCGTTTGGGTTGTTGTCCCGTCATTTACATCTTCGCTTTCAACACGAGCGTAAATATCGTAATTACCGGACTGCGCATCGGTTTTCACATCAACATCAAATTCAAAAACAAGTGTTTTACCGTTTTGCAGGACAATGGGTATGGTCGGCGTGTTGTGCCTGGTTATGGTAAACTGATCGTTGGCAGGATCTCCGTTTTTACGTATTAGCAACACCACATCGTCTATCTGCGCGTCGGCCCGATAGGTACCTTGCTCATTATTCACATAAACTTTAGCCAATACCCCCTGCTGCCCCGTGGAAGCCACCGCAGGCGAAACCTCAGTTTTATCGATTACAATGGAAGGCCGTTGCTGCACTTCCCAGGAATCATTAATCGTACTGTCTTCCACGGTATAGCTTAATCCCGTTGAAGGCTCATGCACATTCAAACTAGCCCACATTGTATCCGGACCTGTATTGGCGCTCTGGCTGACATCCACAGGAATGGTATAGGTGACTTCCACTCCGGGTTGAATGGCTCCGGGAGCAGGCGAAACGGTTCCTTGCGTGTAAGCCGAGGAAGAGTTATTGCTGAATTTTAACGTAACCACATCCACATCCGCTTCGCGATCGCCCGTGTTCTTGACGCGCACATTGACATTAATGCCGCTTTGCCCCTGAGAAACTTTTTCCGACTCCGTACTTACCGAAATAATGGATATTAACGGTTCTCCGGAAATAATACGCCAGTTCAACGAGGATTGTCCCTGGTTACTGCCCGTTTTTTGCGAATAAAGATCTTTAAAAGCAACCTGAGCGATTAAGGTGTCTTCGCCCGTAGCGGAATTGGATTTAACATCGGCCGTGACCGTGATGGTGGTATCGGCATTTCCGTCCAATGTAAAATTAAAGTCCGGATAATGGAAGGTGTAAAGACCGATGGTCTGCTGTAAGGTTACATCGGTAACCAGCGCCTTGGCTGTGCCGGAATTATGCAAGGTTACATGGATCGGAATATCGGAGTCCCCCTGATGCACAACCGAATCCGGCGAGGTAATGGAGCTCGCCTGTACATCGGCCGGTGTGTAAACCGTCCACTGATCGGGAACATTGGCATGATCATCCGCTAAGGTAGAATCAAGCCCGCCGTCGACATAATTTTGATCGCGGCCCCGAGCTACGGCATCCAAAGTCTTTGTACCGGTTGGGTCATCTGCAGGAACCGTAAAATATAAAGTAAAATGCCGACTGCTATTCCCGCTAACCTCGGCAGGTAATGCCGGACTAACTTGCGAGACATCCGGGTAATTACTCAGATACAAAGTATCGACCAGCAAAGTGGCTTCACCGTCGTTTTTAATTACGACCACAGCCGTTGTGTCCGTATTCTGACTTATATTATCCGCATCGGCCAAAACGGAATCAATAACCAAATCGGCCCCGGTTTGAATCGTTAACGGAGTCGGCACATCCAACGTATCGGCGAAGTACGAACCATTCTCTTGCCCTTTAACCTGCAATTGCACATCGTATTGCCCGGAAGGGCCGCTGGCTTCATCCGCTTCAAAAAAGAGGGTATCGGTTGCCCCGCCGTCAATATAAGCCGGGCGTACCAACTTTCGATAAAAAGAAGGCTGACTTTCAATAAATAAAATTGTTTGATCTTTATTGAAGTGCAGAACACTTTGACCTGCATTGGTTACAATAACCCAGGGTTGAATGTATTGCCCGGAGGAAATTTGATTCGGCTCAAATTCACCGGCGCTCAAATCCGCCGCGCTGACGATAAGCCAGCTATCGGTCGTATCGGCCCCAACATCTTCAACCATCACCTGGCTAAACGTATCATGACCGTAAGCGTTTCCGTTAATCGCAGCCGTACCCGTAGCAGAGTTTGAATCTACCGTGACATGAAATTGCAAGGTATCGCTTTGGCCGACCTCAATGATTTTACTAACGGTTCGATTTACGGTTGAAGCGAGGTAACTGCCATTGGAAAAGGTGAGTTTTACGCTATCAATTTGCACGGAATTATGCCCGTCATTACGAACACGCATATAGACCAAAATGCTGTCCTGCCCCGTGCTGACCGAATCGTAATCCGTGGCAACGGAAAGCACGCTAATTTGCCCCCGCCCCAAAACATTCCAAGAGTCGAATTTGCTGGGATCTTGCACGTGGTAATTCGTCTCACTGTTTTGGTCCTGATATCCAACTTCCACGCGCATGGTATCCGGGCCCAACGGAGCATCGGCCGCCGTTTTAATCAAGTAATGCAATTCCGACGTGCTGTTTCCGTCAATGGTAAACGGAAACGATTGTAACGGCGTAAATGTGTATTCGGACTGATACTGCAAGGTAACGCTGTCCGAAGCCGTAATCACCGCCGCCGCCTGTCCGTTGTTTTGCAAAGACACGGTTAACGTATCATTCTCATTTCCTTGAGTTGTTGTGGTATCGCTCAAATTGACCGCAACAATTGAAAGCTGAGCCCGAGTTTGAACAATTAACGAATCGTTACCGGTTGAAGTGTATAAAGTGTCTCTGAAAGGAGTGGTGTTTTCCGTACCGTAGGCGTACAAAACTCCGGCATAAGGACTCGAGGCTGCGCTCAAAGCAATGTTTTGATTAGTAAAGTAAACCGAACTCACATTATTGCCGGACACCGTTTGATTATCCGTCAGATAAAATGTTTGCGAGCCAAAGACCAGTCGCGTACTGTCTTTATCCAAAATTACGTCGTAGGCTCCGTTATTTTGGATCTGGAAGGTGAAACCGACGGATTGGTTTTCGGAAACCGTCCTCGGGGTAAAATCCACATATTGCAAATCGGCTTCTTGCGTTACGATGAAATAATCGGTTTGGTCGGCGGCACCGTCCTGAATTTGATCTCCCGAAACGCGAGCCGTAGCAAAAATTTGCCCGTCTACGGTAATCGAATCTTCCGGAGCCGAAGCCGGAATTGAAACCGTAAATTCAAAAACGGCATCGGTACCTGGTTTAATGCTATCCGGGCCCGAAGTACGTTGCTGCGTAAAGTTATAATCCGGAGTGAATTTCAAATAAACCGAATCCACATCTACCGTATAATTTCCCGAATTACGTATTTTCAGCTTTATATTTTCTTTACTCGATCCATGCGTTACTTCTTTGGGAGCAGGAACCGTAACCGATAAAATACGAACCGGTTGTACACTCAATTCACCGTCATCGGTATAAGTGGTTCCGCGCATTCCTTGATAGACACCACTGCCCGTAAAACTTAATGTAGCCGTATAATTTCCGGCATCAATATTTCCCGGAATCTTGGTTGGCTGAAATTTAAGATTGTTGATCCCGGGTGTTAACACATCCGGAGAATCCAATGCAGCGGAGAACAATTGATCGGCAAAAGAAAAAGTTGTTTCATTCAAATTGAGCGGTACATTCTCATTTCCGGCATTGGTTACGTTCACACTAAAAGCAACCGTATCGTTTACGTCAACAACCACCGGAGAAAGACTGCCGCTTTGATAACGGATGGCATAAACCGTAAAAAGCGTGGTATCTACCCCCGCAACATAGGCTTGCACCTTGGAACTGTCCACATTATCCGGGCCGGTGTAAGTGGTAGCAGCCAAACCGTCCGCATCGCTGTTGACTTCATAAGCGGACAAATAACCGTCTGCATTTAAGGGATGGAAACTTATCTTTTGATCGCTAATCGGGTTGCCATATTGATCGGTGACCTTGGCGCGCAAAAGCTGACCGTTGCCGGCGATCGCAACGCGGCCGTTACCCGAGTCGGCCAAAACCACTGCCGTCGGCCCGGGAATCAAATCGGCCGTCACTTGAATTGAAGAAATGCCCGTGCTGCTCACCAATAAGGTATCTTTGTCAACATGGGTACGCAACGTCCATTCCGTTGCCGCTTGCCCATTGGCATTGGTTGTTGAAGTACTAGGATTGACCGAACCGTCCGAGGTGGGCGTCCAAGTAATAGCCACGCCGCTGACACCGTTGCCGTAAGCATCTTCGGCCTTAATGCGTACCGAATCTCCGTAAACCGTGCCCACCGTATCCTGCGCATTGTTTTGGCTTAACAAAGTTAAATGGTCAACCGCAGCGGGATTTGCTGTCACGCTAAAAAAGACCGTTCCGCTGTTTACCAAATTATCGTTGTAACCCGTAATGGTGTATGTTCCGGCTTTGCTGCCCGGGATAAAATATACGGTAGCCTTTCCGGTCTGATCCGTGGTTTCGGATGCATCGGGTGAAAACTCAAAGTCTCCCCCTCCTTCGGGATAGCTCAAAACGGCAAAAGTGATCGGCACATTGCTTACCGGGTTACCCAAGCTATCGGTCACTTCAAGCACGAACGGTTGGCTAATTTGCGTTTTAACCGTTCCCGTACGCGCACTGTCATTGCTGGCGTCATCCCAACGCGCTAAAGAATTAGCCTGCGATTCCAGGACATTGGCTGTAAATTTCAGTGAATCGGGAATATCCGATACAACGGCATAGGCGGAATCTTTACCGATGGTATCGCGCAATTTCCATTTACTTCGTGAAATTCCCAAATTGTCCGTCAAGTCGGTTGTAGGGGTTAAATTGGCCGTCGGGTCCTGTGCCTTCCAGGCAACTTGCACCCCTGGCACGGCATTTTTGAAAGCATCCAATACTTTAATTGCCAAAGAATCACTGATTTTGGATCCGGCGCTACCCGTAAAATTATTCGAGCTGACGTAAGCCATGGAATCCGGTGCTCCGGCTGAATTCTTGATGATACCCGAAGCATCGGTAAGTGTATTCCCGCCATTATCTTTGGAAATCAACAATTTTCCGCTATTTGCTTTGGTAAAATGGAACGTATTGGAGGCCGTGGAATCGCTAATGCTAAAATAGCCGATGGTATCTCCGGTTGCACTCCACTTAACCGGAACATCTTGTAAATAGTTCCCGTAGGTATCGTAACCGGCGGCGTAAAGTGTCCAGGTATCGCCGGCCGTAGCCGTCGAGTCATCAAGCGCCACTCCGTTACCTCCGGAAGCAGTGCGAATTTCTATGCGCGCCAAATCCGCTTTTTGAACATCAATCGTCCCGGTCTCGTCATCCGTCCATCCGTTACTATTGCTGGTTTGTACGGTTCCTGTACCAGGCGTAGTGGGCGATAAAGTAACTACATACGTATTTGTGTTATCGGAACTGAGCCCGGTTAAGGTGCCGGTAACCGACCAATCCACATCGGCATTATTTACAAAATTATTATTATTGTCATATCCTGCGGCATACAGAGTAAGCGTTTGTCCGGCCGTCATATTTACATCGCCTACTTCCTGCCCGCCGCCATTGGCTTCGTCACGAATCAAAACATATTGGATGGCCCCGGCTGTAACCGTTATACTTCCTGTCTGATCACTGATTTGAGAATTACTAGCCGCTTCGGCTTTAATGGAGCCGCTGCCTGTCAAATCGGGTGTAAAGGTTACCGAAGTCGCAGGATTAGCCGGAGCAAGGCTCCCGGATAATGTATTTAACGTCCAGTTGGCGGATGTAAGCCCTATGTAATTCCCGTCGGCATCGTAACCGACCGAGTAAAGCGTTAAAGTTTCATCGGCCGTAATGGTCGTATCGCCCAAAGTGTAGCCGCCGTCCGTATTGGCGGTTTGCAGACGCAATTCCGCCAACGAACCGACACTGACCGAGACCGTACCTGTTTGGTCGGCCGTCGCACCGCCGGAAGGTGTGGCTACGATTTGTCCGCTGCCCCCTGCTTCCGTGGGATTAAACGTAAATTTCGTTCCCGTGGCGCTCACGGTTTCCAGGGTACCGGTAGAGCTCCAGGTAACGTCGGTATCGCTGATGTAATTACCATAACTGTCGTATCCGGCGGCATAAAAGGTGTAAGCATCATCTGTCGTTAAACTTAAATCGCCCACTTCCGAACCGCCGTTATTGGCTTCCGAACGAATAATAACATAATCCAACGCCCCGGTATTAACGGTAATAAGGCCGCTTTCGCCATTAATATCCGTGTTGGAATCGTTGGCTACCCGAACGGCAAAACTTCCGCTGACCGTATCACTGACGCTAAAACTTAGAGTACTGTCATTACTAAATGAAAGGCTGGTTGAAGGACTGACGGTTGCCGTGCTGCTGCCCGGTGTGCTGACCGTAACATTATCCGAATTCTGCACCGCATTATTGTATTGATCGCGAGCGGTGATGGTATAACTGATGCTACCACCGGCCGTGATACTTTGATCACCGGAAGGATTAAAGGTGTAATGTGTAACGGCACCGGCTTGCAAGGGTAAAACATAATTGGTGGTCACCGAGCCCGAGACGACATCAATGCTGTCCGAACCGTAGGCAACCGATGTGCTGGCCGTGTAAGTGGCTTCGGCCACACCATTGGCATCTGTGGTTACGGTAATCGACGATAAGCCGTTTGAAAATGTCCCCGAGCCCCGGACCCGGCTGAATGTTACATCCTGGCCCGACAAATCATTACCATAGGCATCTTCCAAACGCACTTGCAACAAACGATCCGTACCCACCGTAATGGAGGCTTCCGAACTCAATTTCACAAAATGATCCGCAGAAGCCGCATTCACCGTTACCAACCCGCTCTCGCCATTGACATTGCTGTCGTTGTCATTGGCCACTTTAACGGTAAAACTGCCCACCGTATTATCACTTACGCTAAAGCTTAAGGTACTGTCATTGCTAAATGAAAGGGCGGATGAAGGGCTGACGGTAGCTGTATTGCTGCCCGGAGTACTAACCGTTACATTATCCGAATTGATCACTCCGTTACCATAACGATCTTTGGCGGTAATCGTATAATTGACCGATCCTCCGGCGGTTATGGTTTGATCAGAGGACGGATTAAACGCATAATAATCCACATCGGCGGCGACGACTTTAACACTGTAACCGCCATCCGTACTTTGCCCTCCGGGAGACTCATCAAGCCTGGCATCAAAGGTGCTGGCATAAGCATTGTTTTCAGATAGAGTGGTGGGCATGCTTTGCCCGAAAACAATACGTATGGAATCCGGCACATCAAAATAAGATGTTTTAATAATTAAAGAATCTTTGGCCGAATCGTAGTACCAAACCGCATATCCAGGATCCGTCGGTGCGGTTTGACTGTTTTGAATGTAAGCGGACGAGCCGTTCAGATAAATTGCCGTGACCGATGGCGTGGTTGAAAAAGGAATTTTAATGGCAAAACGATCCAATTTGCCAAGGCCTTTGGCACCGGACACATCAATATCATAAAAGGAATAGTTGAATTGGGTGTAACTTCCCGCTTGTGCGGAAACAGGACTAATACCGGCCGTTGCACCGGAGGCCAGTTGCCGGTTGTGAAATAAAATCGCCATATTGGATGTGAGCGGCCCTAGGCCTGTTCCATCCCCGTAATAGTAAGTCAAACCGTCCGATGAATTAGCTGCGATACCAACGGTCGCTTCACCGCCCCCGTTCTTATCGCTATCTACGGTTTTGTATTGGAATTTAATCAGATTACTCCGCTCATAAATAACCGCTTCAAAAACAAGCGTCGAAGTCGAGCCTAAAGCCCCGCCTGTAATCGACTCCCATTGTACAACGATTTTTCGGTTTGGCGCCGAACCGACAACCGCATAATAAATCCCGTCGTCATAGCGGGAATCACCGTAAATATCATCCCAGTAAGGAGCCACAATGGAATCCGGCGCTGATGCGGAAGGCAACGTATCATTGGTAGGATAAGAATTTCCATTGGGATTTTTAAAGCTCAGCCATCCATTGGGCGAAATAAAAAGACTATCATGTGCCACACCGTAAAATTTTACTTTAAAAGGCAGAGCCTTACCAACCGGAGCCTCATTATCATAGGCAGCTCCAAAAACTTCATTGGAAGACGACTTGATGTCGATCCAATTGTATTCAATGGTAACGGTGCCCTTGCTGTCCGTCCACATGTACCCAAAACTGTCGCTACCTCCCTGATCTGCCCAGGCAGCGACAAAACTTAAACCAAGAAAAATAATGGTTCCGATTATATACTTCTTCATAATTCTTTTACCTTAACATTTATTTTTGTGGGTTCTTGGGTAATG
>JALWEA010000115.1 GCA_027039465.1 Calditrichia bacterium
ACGCCAATATTTAAATGCAGCCTGCGCCTTTTCGATAATCCATTCGTAATCTTTTTCCGTGGCCTGATACACAGAAGCGATGTATTCACCGTTAATCGGCGAATAAATTTTCAACTCACCGCCATCGGTACTTTTGCTCCACTCCGTTCCGGTGGAAGCACCGAAATTTTTCTCTTTAATGCCCAACTTTTCTAAAATGCTACGGTCGAACATAACAATTCTCCTCTTTTATAATGGTCACTGTTTACTAATTTCTTTTTTCACATAATCTTTTATTTCCGAGCGATTAAATTACTAAACAAACCGATAAATGTAAATCTTTTTTGCGGAATTTTAGTGTACGTTTTAACGTTTGAACTAAAAATTGCTCCGCAACGATTGAACGGATTTTGATTAATCGTTGACGGGATATTAAATTATTGATAGCAAACGATTAAATACAGGGGATTCATCATGAGCGATCGCAGAAATTTTCTAAAATCAACGGTAATCGTAGCCGGAGGATTGGTGGTAGGTAAAGCCACCAACGCTTTGGCTAAAACGGGATCTTTGCCCTCAGGCATTATTTATACCGCCAAAGACGCCGGACAATGGAAGAAAAAGATTGGCTCTCATGCTCCCAAAGTCTCCCGCGATGGCAAAACCGTTACCATTTTAACCAGCCATCCCATGACCCAAAAGCATTACATCGTTCGCCATACATTGGTTGCCGATGACGGTACGGTTATTGGCGCCAAAACATTTTATCCCACGGATAAAAAAGCGATTTCGACGTACACCTTACCGGATAAACCCATTAAAAAACTGTATGCCACTAGTTTTTGCAACAAACACGATTTTTGGATGACCGAAGTCGAAATGGGATAAGTAATTACAAACAAAATAATAAAATCTATTAATTTGTAGCCGGAAACCAAGAGCGCATAATTTGTTTAAATTTTAAAAATGAAGATTCTTGGCAATTCTCAAAACTTACAGTTTCTGCGATTTTCTTGTAAATTGCCGAAGATCTCGGGATATGTTTTTCTCTCAATGCAATCTCAACTGCTTCTTTGGGACGTTCCGGCTTTTCATTGGATGGTGTCCAATAACCATGAGCTTTAACAAAACTCACCAACTCTGTTATATTATCCCAACCTAAATACTTTGCCAGATGGGGTGATTTAGTCCAAGCCCATATTTCAAGTTCCGGATCAAAAACGATCACTTCGATTCTATCTACCCATCCCACTTTTTCAACTTTTGATTTAACGATATGCTCGATTTCTTGTGCCGATTTATTTTCTTGCCCGGATCCTTCTCTGTCTAAAAAAATTAGTGCTTTTTCAAATTCGGAATGAAAAGGCCGAAGAAATTGATCACTCCTATGGAATACGCCAGGATCTCTTTCAGGATGCAAATATATTTGATAGTCAATTTCCCTGATTTTCAATGACTGCGTTCTTGAAAGTAATCCGTTCAAGACATATTGAGTATTTTTATCAGGCACTAAAATAACAAGATCTTTTTTCATTGCAAAACTCCGGCGGCATGCAATGTTGATAAGTCAACGTCTTTTTTCCATTCCTTTAATTTAGGATGTTTATCTCCACGT
>JALWEA010000116.1 GCA_027039465.1 Calditrichia bacterium
TATTTCATAATTTTATCGAAAAAAAATTGCGGACAATAATCACTTATGCCAGCCCGCCCAAATTTAGTAATTTACAATTATCTCTGTTTGATGAATGGTATTAAAAAAATGGGGGGTACCCAGTACTGTCCTCATTCTTGATTTGAAACCTAATGTTTACTATATTCGTTAACATATTAGAATTAAGTGTAAGGTATGAAATAGCTTTGTTGAACCGGGAGCTTTCACCTAAAGGATACGAAAAGCTGGCCGATATCTTAAGTAACGTAGCACTGTTAGCATTGGCTAACATTGTTATTCATGTTTTTAATGTAGATGGAAGGGCAACGTTCAAAGTAAGTGATATTGCTGATGTGATCTTAACCGGAGCTGCGCTTATACTATCAATAGTGTTCTTTATGCTTTCAGTTATATTAAGCGAAAGAGCGGATGTGGAACAATAAAAGGCATTAATATGTTTGAATTATCAATAAGCTGGAGTATGTTGTTTAACATCATATTTCTAACTATAGGTATACCCTTTAGTATTTTAGTATACCGTCATCTGCAAAAATTCCCCAAAAGAAAGGCAAAAAATAAAACCAAAGAAGAGTCCGATAGCGTTGCCGCCATATCAAAAGAGTCAGAATATGTGGAATTAGAAGTATATAATCTCATAGAAAGATATAATGATATAGTATTAAAAGAATTATCCAAAAGTTTAAAAAAGGATCATCCAAAGCATACCAAACAAAATAGCTATGCTATTACAAGAGCGAAAAAGAGATCGCTGTCGCGCCTATCTAAAGCCAAAGCATAAGATTAACATAAAAGACAGAGTATCACTCTGTTTTAATATTTAACTCTTAAATCATTTTCCACTCTAAATTTATTGCTCTTCCGGTTTTTAAGTACATCAAAAACCGGAAGAACCAAAATTTTTAATGTATATAACTTGGCTAACCTGAATTATTCTCCACAATAAAATAAAATTACTTCAAAAATAATATGTTTAATTAAACCATTCGTTTCATTGTAAAATATCGGACTCTAAGATAAGAACCGGCATTAAAATATTTCCTTATTTCGATTATTGCATCACAACTATTTCTTTTTTTGATAGTATCATTTAAATTAAAATAAATTGGGTGTAAAAATTATTTGATAAAAGGTTCAACTTCCGGTTTATCAAAGGCAGCAAAATTCAATTCAAAATAAAGGAATTAAAAAATGAAAAAACGGTACGTCGTTGTTCTCGCAGTTTTAATGATTTCTTTGCGGGTTTCCTTTTCCTTGGCAAGTGATCGCTACCTTTCGCAACAAGGGCTTACGATCCCTAGAACATCGGTGCGTTCGTTTACCGCGGTTCAAGCGCCCCACGTCATTAATCCCCTGCAAGCACAATCGTACAGCCAACCGTTTACCGAACAACGCGGCTGGTCGATGGTCAATCAAATCAATTTCGACATGTACCTGGAAGCCGGGCATCACTTTACGGTCTATTTTGATGCGGCTCAGGCTCTATTGGATTCCATCAATCCGCTTTACACTTATTCCCTAACTTCGGCAGCCGTTCAGGCCATTCAAAAAGCGCCGGTTTGGTTGCGCAATGATCTGCGTTGGGTATTCACCAATCTGTCACCGGATTACCAGGATATCTGGGCCGGGGCCATCAATGATGCAGAAGACCCGTACATCGACGAGGTGGCATTTTCCGTGGCGCATTCCTCCTTTGCTTATTTAATGGACAATTACGGCACGCCCGGTTTGTTCGAAGAAAATGCGGAAACGATTTACAATAACGATCAATATCTCGATTACGTACAAATCGTGGATTACGGTACGTCGGCAACCGATTCCAATTACTACAGCACAACACGTTATTACACGGTTAGTGACGGAGATACGGTTGAGCGCGAAGTGCCCAAAGACATCTATTACTGGTACATTGTGCACCCCAAAATCACCGACGAAATTCCGGCTTACATTGACCCGGATGCCGTGGAAGATAATTCAACGCACGATAACAATATTGCCGATCCGCCCACCGGTAAATTCTGGCGCGATTTTCTTTTTAGTCATCACGACGAAGGTTACCCTTCTTTAAGAGACACGCTGCAAGGATGTACGATTCTATGGGACGGCACCAAGACGCTGGATCAGGACAATAATTCCGCCATTGAAATTGTTACCAATTGGATCGATTCAAGCTTGGTATTTGATTCCGACGACGAACGTCCCCACCAACCGGTACGCATTTATCGCAAGCACAAAGGCCGTTGCGGTGAGTACGCTGATATTTCCGCTGCCGCGGCTAGAGCTTCTTTGATACCCTGCACTAGCATCTTTTCCTATTCCACCGATCACACCTGGAATGCCTTTTGGGATAATCGTTGGGTGCAATGGGAACCGGTCAATCATTATATCGACAATCCCATGGTTTACGAGAACGGGTGGGGTAAGGTCTTTGGTGTGGTTTTTGAAATTCGTAGCGACGGTTACGTAACTTCGGTAACCGATCAATATTCCGAAGGTACGGCCACCATTAACGTAAACGTAACCGATGCCAATGGCAATCCCGTGGACGGCGCCGAAGTGTACTTTTACATTAAAGATTTTGACTATCCGGTTCTGTGGAGCGACTTTTACACTTTGACCGATAATGCAGGCAATTGTTCCGTAATTGTGGGGGACGACCGGGATTACTATTTGAAGGTGCACACAGCCATTGGAGATTATCCTGAGAGTTCCGGTTCCTACATGCAGGTAGCCACGCCCACGGTAGCCGGTGAAACATACAACGAAGCCATTCAGGTTTCCGGCTCCATGCCCTCGTTGAACTGGACGGTTGTCGATACGCCGCAGGCTTCGGAAACGCATTACAAAATGGTGACCCATTTAAACACACCCGAACAAATCCTTTTCGGGCCGGTGTGGATGGATGATGTGGACAATTCCAAAACCGGTAAAAACGAAGACAACGGTTGGATTGATATTTTTATGACGGACGAAGCCAATTACAATCATTATGTTAACGGCGAGGCCTTCGATGCCTTTAATGTTTTTGAGAACACTCAAGATTTGGACAAAACGTTTTACATTCCCACCGAGGGCAATTGGTATTGGGTGTTTTCCAATGACAGGAATCTGAATAATCCCCAGCACATTAAGGGCAGCGTTACGTTATACACCGATAAAACCAGCGCCATTGCTTCGGGTGCTTCACTGCCTGCGGATTACGCTTTGCTGCAGAATTTCCCCAATCCTTTCAATCCCGTTACGACTATTCGCTATGCTTTGCCCAAAAACGATTTGGTGAATATTAGCATTTTTGATCTTGCCGGGCGAAGAATTAAAACACTAGTCAGTGGCGCGCAGAAGGCCGGTTACCATTCGGTTCAATGGAACGGACAAACCGAAGCAGGCAAACCGGCAGCTAGTGGATTTTATTTGTACCGCTTAAAGGCAGGTGATTGTATCCTGACACGCAAAATGTTATTGTTGAAATAAGGGTAAGAATTTTTGTGCCGTCACCGTCCGCGTCCGGCAACCCTGTAATTCTGATCCCGACGGATCGGGAGAAGAATCTCCTCCAAAGCGGCAACGGATGTAAGATATTCTCCGTTCCGCCGCAATTATTCGGCAAACGGGCGTGATCTTGCACATCATCGGGCAAAAAACCGCTTCAATTCAACACTTCCCCAATTGCCCGCAGCTATTGGGCACCCTTCCCTGCGCATCGCAGGGAAGGGAGGGGATGGGTTTAAATAATGCACTTCCAAGCCTAAAATGTCAATAGTAACGATCCCTTTTTCCGCGGTCTCTACTCGACAACCGGTTGCCTTTGTCTGCGTCCGGTTCCCGAGTGATTCTGCCGAGCTTGTAGGAACGAAGCATTTCCCTAACAATTAATAAAGAAATAATCGATGTTTTTAGTTGCACAACGTTAAATTTTCTAAGTTTGCAAGGTCTTGACGGAAATGCTTCGCCCTTACCTTACATCGAGCATCCCAAGATGAAAGGCAGAATCGTATCAAGGGACGGACGCGATACAACATGACCATTAAAAAATCGCTCGATTTAATTAAAAAGCAATACTGCTGCCCATCATTCCTCATCTTCCGGTACGAACTCGTAGCCCATCAAGTCGGCCAAATCTTTGAGCGGTTCACGGTAATCGCCAAAAATTACATTGCGATGTACCCCGAAGGTGGCCGTGTCGTAACGGCGGGCAAAGGCTTCGGTATTTAAGCGAATGGCCAATTTGGTACGGCAAAGGCGATCCTTGAAATCCCGATAATAATCTTCGCCGCGTACCGAACGCCCGCTACTAACGGCAATTTTTTTGTGGTACACACTGATTTTGGCCACGGTTACCGGCTCGTCAACCGGCAAATCAACACGAACAACAGCGCTTAAACTTTTTCCGATTTCCGGCATGAAAGCTGGCAACATTTTGTTACCCTTTTGCAGAGCATGGCTGCGGATTTCATAAGGAACCAGATCGTCTCCGTGCGGATTAACCGGACTTTGGCAATGCGCCACGGTAATCAGATCGTTTTCCTTGTCAATGCCGATGATGTCCCCAATGAAAGTCGGGCGTTTAAACAACAGAAGCGCGAACAACTCCGTAATGGCTGCATTAATCAACCCTTCGCAAACCCCGACTTTTAATTGACGATTGAACTCCGCATTGGGCAGACAGGTAGTCACACGTAAAATGCCCTGAGACCAAGGCACCAAACTGCGAATGGCAATCCCGTCGGCCTGTTCTTCTTCCAGCAATTCCTTCATGGCCAAATACAGCTTAGCGGCTTCCAGGATTTCCGTTTCATTGGTCTCGGGATTCACGCCGACGGAATCTTTAATCCACTTTTGAGCAATGGCTTCGGCTTGGTTAGGATCCGCTTTGGGAATTTTATTCAGCAC
>JALWEA010000117.1 GCA_027039465.1 Calditrichia bacterium
TACGGTATTCAGCCCGGCTGGTAAACATCCGATAGGGCTCATCCACGCCTTTGGTAATTAAATCATCAATCAGCACACCGATATAAGCTTGGTCGCGTTTTAAAATAAAGGGTTTTTGGTCGCGTATTTTTAAAACCGCATTGATACCTGCCATTAAACCTTGGGCTGCTGCTTCTTCGTAACCGGTGGTCCCGTTGATTTGTCCGGCGAAATATAAATTATCAATTAACTTGGTTTCCATCGTATGCTTGAGCTGTGTCGGTGGAAAATAATCGTATTCGATAGCATAGGCAAATTGCATAAAACGGGCGTTTTCAAAACCCGGAACTTTTCGTAAAGATTCATACTGTACTTCTTCGCTCAACGAACTGGAAAAGCCGTTGATATACATTTCATAAGTATGCCAACCTTCGGGTTCTACAAACAGTTGGTGCCGGTCTTTGTTCGAAAACCGCACAATTTTATCTTCAATACTCGGACAATAGCGCGGACCAACGCCGTCAATTTCACCGGTAAAAAGCGGTGATTCTTTAAACCCGATCCGTAAATTATCATGCACTTCGGGATTGGTATAAGTGATAAAACAAGAGCGTTGCTCTTTTAGCGGACTTGTTTCGTCGGAGAAAGAAAATTTTTGCGGATGGTCATCACCTTTTTGCTCGGTCATTTTAGAGAAATCCAAGCTCCGCCCGTCAATTCGCGGCGGCGTTCCGGTTTTCATCCGTCCGGCTTCGAAGCCCAATTCCACCAAATTTTCGGTCAATCCGATAGCTGCCTTCTCTCCTATCCGACCGCCACCAAAAACTTTTTTGCCGATAAAAATTTTTCCGTTTAAGAAAGTTCCGTTGGTTAAAATGACTGATTTGGCAAAAATTTCGGTTCCCAATTGCGTTTTGACGCCTTGTAATTTTCCACGTGAAACAATTAAGCCGGTCACCATATCCGCCATTAAATCCAAATTAGGCGTTTTTTCGAGCATTAGTCGCCAGGTATTGGTAAAGAGAATCCTATCGTTTTGCGTCCGCGGACTCCACATAGCCGGTCCTTTGGACTTATTCAGCATACGGAATTGAATAGCCGATTTATCAGACACAATACCGCTATATCCGCCCATGGCATCTATTTCCCTGACGATTTGCCCTTTGGCAATACCGCCCATAGCCGGATTACAGCTCATTTGTGCAATTTTGAACAAATCCAATGTAATCAATAAGGTTTTGGCACCCATATTGGCAGCTGCAGCAGCGGCTTCTGAACCGGCATGTCCGGCGCCGACTACTATGACGTCATATTTTAGGGGGTATTTCATTCTTTAGTTAAAAGTTGCACTTCGACAGGCTCAGTGACCGCACTTCGACAGGCTCAGCAACCGAAAATTTAAAGTTTTTGATGTGCAAAGGTACGATTTTTTGAGGAAATGAGGTGTTTTTTAGTGGAAAGTGGAAAGCGACAAAGTGGTAAGTGCGGGGGTAGGTCATTGAGTGTTCCGATTCCGACGAAAGTCGGGACGGAATGTACCGAAATGACCGGCGCTTCGATACACCACTCCTTCGTCGTGGCACTCAGCGACCTTGACTCTGCTACTA
>JALWEA010000118.1 GCA_027039465.1 Calditrichia bacterium
GGTCTCAATGTATTGAACGGTCTCGGCATCCACTCCGGAAACAGCCAGAGCGTTGGCAATCACTTCGGCCTGACCATCCACCGATGGGGCGGTGTAGCCGACGCGATTGGCGCCGTCGTTGTTAAAAGCGGAGCCTTTGATGACCGCGTAAATGTGGTCGCCATCTTCCAAAGCGTCTTCCAAACGTTTCAGCACCACCATGCCCACACCGCTGCCGCTGATGGTTCCGCTGGCTTTGTGATCGAAGGCGCGACAGTGACCGTCCTTGGAAAGAATCATGCCTTCCTGATAATAGTAACCCTGTTTTTGCGGAATGGTAATGGAAACGCCACCGGCCAAGGCCATGTCGCAATTGTAATTCAACAGATTTTGGCAAGCCAAATGAATGGCCACGAGTGAAGTGGAGCAGGCGGTTTGCACGTCCACACTAGGGCCGGTTAAATTCAATTTGTATGAAACGCGGGTGGTTAAAAAGTCTTTGTCATTGCCAATGGAAAGCTGGTAGCCTTCGGCGGAACTGATGAAGCCCTTTTGCGACATCAGGTAAGAATACAGATAGGTGTTCAGGCTTACGCCGCCGAACAAACCGATCAAACCGTCGAAGCGGTCGGGATCGTAACCGGCTTCTTCCAAAGCCGTGTAAGCGGTTTCCAGGAACAGCCGATGTTGCGGGTCCATCATTTCCACTTCGCGAGGAAAGAAATCGAAAAACTGCGCATCGAATTTATCTTCGTCTTTAATGATGGCTCTGGATTTGACGTAGTTCGGGTCTTTGAGCAATTGCGGATCGACGCCCGCTTCCAGCAGCTCTTCGTCGGTGAAAAAGGTTACCGCTTCCACGCCGTTTTTCAGCAATTCCCAAAACTCGTCAATATTTTCAGCTCCCGGAAATTTACCGGCCATGCCGACTATGGCAATATCCAGTCCATCATTACGATCGCTCATGAAAATATTCTCCTTTAATAAATACCAAAACCCGATTGTAAAATTCCAAAATTGGCCGGACGAACCGGCCAGTTCAAATTAAAATTTAATTTAACAATAAAACCGTTGCATCGCGTGATTTATTTTACAGCTTTTGCCTCATCCTTTGCAAGATGCAGGAACAACGATTCCTTTATTGAAAAATTTCATCGATAATTTTCAATTTCTCCTGAATAGTTTCAAGTAATTTTTGATTGCTTATTTGCCATTTGGTGGAAGGCATAAAGGTAATAACGGTTTTGTCGTCCATGATCTGATAATGGAAACCGAGATATTTAATGTAAGGCAATCGAATTCCCGGACGCCCGACAACTTTGATCTCGGACTTGATATCCGGATGCGAGGCCACCGCTTGCATCTCTTCCGATTTGTAAAGACCCAGAAGCCGCAAAAAGATCATAGCCGTCGCCAGCATGAATGTGATCCACAGTTTTTTGAATCCTTTTTGACTGGAAACGAAAATGGAAATCACTTGCGAAGGGGGCATGTTTTTCCTGGCCTTGCTGTAAGCTTTGCGTTGGGACTCGATGGCCGCCTCCATCAACTTCCGGGCTTCGGCTTTGTCAAAATCTTCCTGTTCCACGTAATCGACAAAGGCCTG
>JALWEA010000119.1 GCA_027039465.1 Calditrichia bacterium
TTGCCAAATCGGTTACGTTGTGCAAAATTCTCAAAGCACCGGAAGTATGACCCCATACCAATTCGTTTTTGCCGTCATTGTCAAGATCGGCTTGAACGGCAGCCTGAATAGTCCAGGCTCCCAAAGTCGGATGGGCCATGTAATATAATTGATAAGAATCAGCACCGGTTGCTTCGTAGAAAGTATGATTATCGGTCGAAAAATAAGCTTCCAGATGACCGTCGTTATCAATATCGGTAATATCGGCGGAATAGACGCTGCCCCAATCGCCGGTGGTATCGATCATTTCGATTTTAAACTGCGTAAAATCGCCGGCAAATCCGCCATCCAGAGAGAAAATCATTAAAGCGTCATTAGTTGATGCGGAGCTGAACTTACGAAAAGCAACCGCAACTTCTTCCACACCGTCGCCGTCGATGTCACCTGCGGCCATCGCTGCCGGACGCGTGTTGGAGCCAGGATCGCTTTCGGCGGTCCAGGTTGCCGTGGGTTCGGTGGGATAAGTGTCTTTGCCAAATTCAAACACGTAAATGACCGTAGGACTTACATCCGGAGCCGGCCAGTTAGCCCCACTCGGCATACCTAAAGTGATTTCCTGATTGCCGTCGCCATCCAAATCGGTAACAGCCATGGTCGGGAAACTTGCGCCGCCGGTTTTTAAACTGGTATCGGCCCAGGACCACATCAATTCAAAGTCGCCTTTGTCCGGTGTCCATTCGTAAACAAAAATGGAATGGCCATCCGACCAACCGGCCCCCGAAGGACCATTCGGATCCGAATTATCAGCCACAACGATAAATTCCAAATTACCATCCTGATCCAAATCATAACCGGCATGAACTTCATCGGCAACGATCGGATAATGTGTTGCGTTTTCGAATTGGTTACGCTCAAAAATTTTGGTGTAACCATCGGCAATAATGTCATCCTGCGCAAAGACAGGTATTACCATTAAAAGCAAAAATGCAGCACCTGCTAAAATAGTAAAAAATTTCCCCATAAAACGACCTCCTTTATGTTGGTTGGTTAAAAAATGGCGGAATTAAACATTGTATGTTTATTCATCTTACTAACAAACTTTAACTTAAAAATAATCAATAAATTAAAACAAAAATATTTTAAACTGTCACTAATATTATATAAATTATTTTACAAAAAGTCAAATAGATGAAAAATTATTTTTCGGTAAGTCTTCTATTTATGGTCCGTCGGCCAATATTTCAATTGCAAATCTTCCCCGTCAAACACGGCATAGCTGTAATGATAGATCCAGTCACCCAGGTTCACATATTTTTTACCTTCTTTCTCGTACACCAAAGGATTGTGCCGATGCCCCATGATCACATAGTCGTAGCCCTCGGCAAAACGCTCTTCCGCAAAAGCAAAATATTCTTCTTCACTGCGTGATTGATTATCCGTTGTGTTATATTTTCGGCTGGTGCCGGAAACCAGTTTGGCCAGACGGATGCCAAAGTCCGGATGAATGAGCCGAAAAAGTTTTTGATTGGTGCTGCTGCGTAAAATCCGTTTTAACAGGCGGTAGCCTCGATCCTTCTTTTCCAACCCGTCTCCGTGAAACAGATAAAACTTTTTCCCGACCAACGTTATTGACAAATCATCGCTGTATGTGCGGATATTTAAATAGCGATCAAAAAATTGGCCAAGGGCAAAATCATGATTACCGGCAAGGTAATGCATTTGAATGCCTTTTTCATGGAATCGTTGTAAGGTGCAAAGTACCGGAAAATATTGTTTGGGAATGACAGTGCGATATTCGTACCAAAAATCAAAAAAATCCCCTACAATAAATAAATGGCTGGCATTGGATTCAATGTGCGTCAGAAAATCGCCAAACAACTTTTCCTGTTTTTCTTTATCTTCTATTTCCCGGGCGCCAAGATGCAAATCCGAAATAAAATACGCTTTCATGCATTCTACCTGTTTGACTTGATTTTTCGTGCTAAAATTAAGTTAACGATTCCGCTTATTGGAAGCAAAATTCCCCGTCAGGCAACAATCGTCGTTTCATTTTTAAGATGATTTCGCTAAATTAGAACAAAAAACAGGAGGAATGAATATGCCGAAAGCTTTGGTTGTTTTAGCACCGGGATTCGAAGAGATTGAGGCCATTAGTATTATTGATGTTTTACGCCGAGGGGAAATCGACGTGACAGTGGCCGGCCTTACGGACGGCCCGATTACGGGCTCGCATGACATTACCGTTGTGCCGGATACCGTGCTGGAGAAGACAGATCACACCGTTTTTGATGTTTTGGTTTTACCTGGCGGTCAACCCGGCACCAATAATTTGAAAGCCGACGAACGTTTATTACAATGGATCCGCGATCGCTTTAAGAACGGGCAAAAATTGGCCGCCATTTGTGCCGCACCTACGGTTTTGCACAAAGCGGGCATTACCGATCGTTTAAAAGTAACCAGCTACCCTTCCGAAAAGGCGGTGTTTACAAACAGTGAATATTTGGAAGAGCCGGTTGTCAAAGACGGTCATGTGATTACCAGTCGCGGCGTTGGCACGGCGTTGGCTTTCGGATTGGCTTTAATTGAAGAATTGCAGGGCAAGGAAAAAGCCAAGGAAGTGGCCGAACGCATTTTGTTCAAGGCCGAATGCTAAGGTTCCTTTATATTGGAAATAGAATCTGTTTTGGACTTGGCTTGAAGAAGAATCAGGAAGGGACGGATGCGCTCAATGGTTTTGGGTCCGATGCGTTTAACCTTGTCCAATTCTTCAATCGATCTAAACGGGCCGTGCTTTTGACGATAGCGCACAATGGCCTGTGCCGTTTTGGGCCCGATGCGGGGCAAGCGTTCCAGCTCTGCAGCGGTAGCTGTGTTGGGATTGATGCTTTTGGGCGCAAGAATTTCTTTAACCGATTTGCGTTTTTTGGCTTTCCGCACCTTTGATGTTTTTATTGATTTTTTATATGGCTCTGTTTCCGGATCGGTTTTGAAGGTATCGACGGAGAGGGCTTTAAACAAGCTGTCCTGCAACGTGTAGTCGAAGGCCTTTGTCGCGGATTTGTGCGGACGCATCCATTGCACCGCGGCGCTCAAAACAACAATCAAGGCTACCGCCGTCAAAGCGCGACGTTCGCGATTGGTCAAAGCGGGCATGGGAGTTTCCTCCCGATTTATGGTACAAAAAAATTAAGCGCCCTAAATTTATTTAAGAATTTAAAATCGGGCGCTTTGTGTTTTGCGGTTAAAATTCGATTTTGAATGCAGAATTCAAATACTTTTTGCAGCCACAGAAAAGACAAGCCAAATCTACAATTTTAACGCCTCTTTAAATTTGGTAAAGATCGATTTATTGCTGTTTTTGGTCGGGTCCAAATTTTCCGAACCGGCTAGTTCCTTTAATAGCGCTTTTTCTTCCGCCGAAAGCCGTGTGGGAACATAGACTTGAATTTGCACCAATTGGTCGCCCGCTCCGGCTCCACGTAAATGCGGAATGCCCTTGCCGCGCATCCGTAAAATTTTACCCGATTGTGTTCCCGGTGCAATTTTTAAACTGGCTTTGCCGGTTAGTGTGGGCACTTCAACCGTACCCCCAAGAGCCGCCGTGGTAAAGGCGATCGGCAAAACCAAAATAACGTCGTCACCCTGGCGATGAAAATACTCGTGCGGCAATTCTTCGATGTGCACAATTAAATCGCCGGGTTGTCCGCCGCGCACTCCGGCGTTTCCTTCACCTTTCAGCGAAATGTAATTTCCCGTGCTTACACCGGCCGGGATGTGCACCTCGATTGTTTTGGTACCGTCAATAACACCTGTTCCGTGACACGTATGGCACGGGTTCTCGATGATCTGGCCCTCACCGTTACAACGGTTACAGGTGGTCACATTAACGAACTGCCCGAAAAGCGAGCGCGATACCTGCCGGATTTCTCCGCTGCCATGGCAAACCGGACAAACTACGGTTCGGCTGTATTTGGCCGAACCGGTTCCGTTACATTCCGGACACGGAACCTTCTTTTTTACTTTGATTTTCTTGGTTACTCCGGTCGCAATCTCTTCAAGCGTCAGACGCAGTTTTATTTGCAGA
Source organism: Calditrichia bacterium (assembly GCA_027039465.1). Taxonomy (GTDB): domain Bacteria; phylum Calditrichota; class Calditrichia; order Calditrichales; family Calditrichaceae; genus Caldithrix. The sequence goes on from JALWEA010000119.1 coordinate 4,064, forward strand.
TCGCTGCCTTTGCGATTGACATGGCGGCGGTGGGAACGTCCCCGACCTCCGCCTCCGAAAATATCTCCGAAACCGAATCCGAAACCCTCTTCCATAAATTGACGCAGAGCATCGGCCAAATCGAAATCATTAAAATCAAAACCGTAATTGCCATGCCCTTGCGTCCCGGCGTGACCGAATTGATCGTAGCGACGCCGTTTATCGGGATCACTTAAAATCGCATACGCTTCCGCAATTTCTTTGAATTTCTCTTCGGCTTCTTTATTACCCGGATTTTTATCGGGATGATATTTAATTGCCAGTTTACGGTAAGCTCTTTTTATTTCCTCGACAGTGGCAGTCCGATCTACCCCTAAAACTTCGTAGAAATCTCTCTTTTGCGCCATTTCTCCACCTTACTTCGCCACCAGCACTTGTGAGTGCCGAATTACTTTTCCATTGAGTGTGTATCCTTTTAAATGTTCATCAACCACTTGGCCGCTTTCGTGTTTGTCGCTATCGATTTGCATGAGCGCCTGATGTTTTTCCGTGTCAAACTCTTCGCCGACCGATTCGATCGGTTTCAGACCTTGTTTTTCCAAAATCTGCATGAACTTTTTGTAAATCAGTTCAACGCCCTGCTTTAAAGATTCAACATTCTGATTTTCATCGTTAGCATGTGACAAAAAGCGTTCGAAGTCATCGATCACGGGCAACAGCTCGATGATCAATTCTTCATTGGCATTTTGCAAAATATCCAAAAATTCTTTTTCCTTGCGACGTTTAAAATTCTCAAACTCCGCAATACGCCGTAAATTTTGTTCTTTTAAGGCCTGATTTTCGGCTTCCAATTGTTTA
>JALWEA010000120.1 GCA_027039465.1 Calditrichia bacterium
AGAATAATCAATACTTTTGGTTGCATTACGTTAAATTTTTTGAGCTTGCAGCGTCTTGACGGAAATGCTTCGCCCTTACTTCGGACAACGTAAGATACCAGGCAGAATCGTATCGAGGGACGGACGCACCACAACATGTCAGTAGTAGGGAGCCAGCGACCGAAGCAATCCCTTCCAAAGCGGCAACGGATTTAAGGTATTCATAATTCCGTCGCAATCACTCGGCAATTGGCCGCGATCTTGCACATTGGCGGACACGAAGTTACTTCAATTCAAGAATTCACCAAATGCCTGCCTTGAATTTGGTATCAAGAGAATAGAGACTGGCATGGGGCACAAAGCGGAAAGTTCAGCCTCCTTAAATCATTTGTTAAAGAATCACTTTCAAAAAACTATTTCTGAATAAAACATGTCAAGTTGTTAAGCTGTTAGCCCCAGCGTTTACGCTGGGGACAAAATGTAGACCAAAAATTTTTCCGCCCTTTAGGGCGTTATTTAAAACCACAATTTGCTTTTAAAGGACGTAAACGTCCTAATTTATTGATATTTTTATTATCTTTAATCCCCAGCCTAAAGTCTGGGGCTAACGATTTTCATCAAAATAGCCTTTTATTTAAAAGTTCTGACGCACCGTTGTTTCTCCTTACAATTTTCGCAGAATCACTCGCAACCGGACGCAGTCAAAAGTAACCATTTGGCGGGTAGCGGGATCTATTTTGACATGGTCAACGCACCAGTTCCCAGTTCCTATTTTACCTCCTTCGGCTCCACAAAAATAACTTTTTCGTTCTGTACTTTAACCGTGCCTGGCGGGGCTTTGCGGATGCGGCTGACATAGCGCACTTGGGTGTACATGACCGGTACGGTGGACGAATGTTTGGCTTTGCTGTTGGCGGCCGCAATTTGTGCCGCCTGTTCAATGACGTGTTTGGGCGGCATTTGATCGCGTTTCGGTAAACGAATAATCACATGGGAGCCTGGAACGCCTTGCGCATGCAACCACAAATCCCATTTATTGGCAAAACGAAAAGTTAACAATTCGTTGTTCGGCCCATCCTTACCGATGTAAACATCCCATTTTTTGTCCAAAATCAAACGTCTGAAAGAGTATTTTAAATGCGATGTCGGAATTTTGTGTTCATTCTCATCCGGCAATTTTTGTAACAGTTTCATCTCTTTGAGTTTGCGGGCGAATTTTTTTAAGCGATTCAGATCGTTGAGCTTTTCAAGCTGCTCCTGTAATTCCAGAATTTCCGCAAGCTCCTTTTGGTAGGTATCGCGGCGAATTTCATTGAGACGCTTTTCTTCGTTAAGTTGTTTAAATTTGTTAAAGTACTTTTGAGCATTGGCAACCACCGATTTGGACGGATTTAATTTGATCTTGATTTTTTCGTGTTTATCCGAAAAAATGTTTTCCAGCTCTACTTCTTTGGCGCCTTTTGGAATGGACGTTTTGAAAGTTAAAAGCAAATTTCCTTTCAGTTCGGCCTCTTTTTTGCGGGCTTCCAAATCGGCGTTTTGCTCAAGTTTTTGCAAGGAATTCTGTAAATAATTTCTTCGCTTTAGCAAAGCCTGTGCACAA
>JALWEA010000121.1 GCA_027039465.1 Calditrichia bacterium
CAACCATAAGCTGTCCCCGTTCAGAGCCAATGTATCATTAATGACTTCGGAATGAATGACGAGGAAGGTGTGCAAAGCATCGCCGTCCACATCCCCCGCGCGCCAGGTTAATAAGGCTTTTTCGGAAAGAATATCGTTGTCATTCAAATCAACCAGCAAATCCGGCGCTACGTTTTCCGAACCCGAATTATCAATGGCAAAATAGCCGTCTGTTTGATATTGGAAATAGGCTTCCTTTGAAAATCCGCGCAAGCGCATTTTATAAAACGGTTTACTGGGCATAGCACTCACATCCAAATCAACGGCGCCTGTATTCGGGATATTTTCCATCACGGGTTGCCAGTGCTTTCCATTGTCCGCACTGACGGCGCATTCCAAAGTTGCATCGTTCGGCAAATCGGAAGCATTCCATTTTAAGGGAATCGTTTGTTCGAATCTTTTGCCGCACAAAGTATCGCTTAAACGCATTTCTTCCGTTAATTTGTAATTGCCCATGCGTGCCGCGTACAAACGTTTGGCCCGGTGAACATTAGCTAATAGATCGTCCAAATCTTTTCCGAAGACAAAGGCCACACCGATGCGTGCGGTCTCTCCGGCGGGCAAATTAAAATACCCGCAACCGGCCAGCCCCATGCGATCCCCTTCTTTATCCGGATCGAAATAACCTGGCGTTGTTTTCTGCCAGATCTTTTCGTCATCGCGCATATACAAACTTCCGAAAGTCGCATAGGCATCGCTGGTCATGCCCACCATATCCGCTTCATCCATGTCGGTATATTCGAAATTGGGTTCGCCCAAGGTCGGTTGTCCGTCGCCTTCACCAAAATCTCCCGTGCCCGGAATCCCGTCCGCACCGACATCATCGCGCTGCGCATCCCAGTCGCCGTCATTGTCGATGCCATCCCATTGGCTTTCGTCAACCATGCCGTCGCCGTCGTTATCAATCCCGTCCGTACTGTTGCCAGGCGTTTGCAAGAATACAACACCGAAATACCCTGGCTCAACCCCAGGATATATACTCTTATGATCCGTATCGAAAAAATAAATCAGATTTTCGGAGCGATCGTATCCGTAGTGATCATCCCTATAATCTGACCAACCGCCGATATGCGGATCCGCGGCAAAGCCGAATAGCATTTTTTTAAGATCATAAGCGCTGACGTTTCGTAATTTGATCACCGCAAACAAGATGTCTTGGTAGAAATCCTGCACCTGAATGGGATGTACTTCCGCTTCAATGCCCAAACCCTGACGATTCGAATCCTGCGGAAAGGGATAATACGCAAATTCTTTGTTATCACGGTCATCCATGCCGTAAACGGTTTCCAAATCGCCGACGGCCTGACCGTACTGCCAAATGCCAGGCCATTCAAAGGCGTTGGCTGTCGGATTGAACCAGGCGTCCGGCCACAAATCCGGCAGACCGTCCAAATTGAAATCCTGGGCAGGAGAATGGGGTAAATGATTGAAGCGGTCGGGATCCAGATAAACGCGCGAGCTGTCATAATTAAAGCGGATGGCATTGAGTCCCCAACGTAAAGTTCTTTCGGGATTCAATTCCGGCCCGTTGGATGTAAAACCGTCGCTGATAACATGGGCAAAATATTGCACCGAATCGCCGTTTACCACTTTGAAGACATCCGCATGGCTTCCCTTTGGTACCGGAACTTCGGCTCCGAAGAAAAAGCCGCATTCGTAGGCATAACCCAATCCGTGCCAAACAAAATCGGTTTTATGATTTCCGGCATTGGAATAGGAGCCGTAGTTGTAAACCGAGACGGTAATGTCATTACCGTTCATAACCAAAACATTACGATAAGGATTTGGTAATTCCTGCGCCAATACAAAAACCACAAACAGCAAAATAGACAATACGACCTTCATGATGTACTCCAAAATTGATGGGACCTAATTGGGATGGGAGGAATTAGGACTCGAAAAAAAGATAACAAACAAAAAGAATTAAATCAAACGGTTTGGGAAGATTTTTTTAATTTTAATAAAATTTTTACAAAGGATTTTAATGGCACCGATCGGTGTTTTTTGCTGCCAAAAGACGGGTTCAAATACGCCCCGAAAAAATTTGTTTTCAAAATTGGTCAAAGGAGCAAGTCCGAAATTATTTGCATGATCTCAACGGATTCATAAAACGTACTTAATTAAAACAAACCCTCCGATCAGTAAAACGGCAAAGGCCAGGCTAACCCAATTGAGATATTTGTCAATAAATTTTTTAATCGGTTCGCCAAAATACCAAAGTAAGAAAGAAACAAGAAAAAACCTTCCGGCGCGTCCCACACCCGAAGCAATCAGGAAAATGGGAAAATTAATTTTAAAAGCACCGGCGGAAATAGTAATTACCTTGTAAGGAATCGGTGTAAAACCGGCGGTAAAGACTACCCAAAAATTCCATTGTTCGTACAAATGCCTGACCTTTTGGAAAACCGGTTCGTTGAAACCCGGAATATGGGAAAAGAAAAAAGTGGCAATCGGGGAGTAAGTATTTGGATCGCTCCACCAGAGCCAATGGCCGATGGCGTAACCCAATGCACCGCCTAATAAAGAAGCAACGGAACACCATAATGCGAATCGGAAAGCTTTGTGTCGGGCGGCAATAACCAAAGCGATTAAAAATGCATCGGGCGGAATGGGGAAAAAGGATGATTCGGCAAAGGCCCACAAAAATAATACGATTCCGGCATAAGGCGTTTCAGCCCATTGCATTAACCAATCATAAGTGACTTTAATAATATTTCTTTTTTCGGCTTTTTCTACGACTGCCATCCGTGAGCTCCCTTAAGTGGTACAAAACGCAATTTTCCAATTTCTTTTTTAACGATTTTTTGTTGCTCTTTAATGAATAATGTCAATATTTGTTCATCTTTTTCACCGATGGGAACCAATAAACGCCCCCCTTGATCGAGCTGGGCAAATAAATGTTCCGGAGCATTCGGCGCACCGGCTGTGAAAATAATAGCATCATAAGGCGCGTGCGCCGCCCAGCCGAGAGATCCGTCACCGATTCGGATGAGTACACGATAGCCATAGCCCAATTGCTTCAAACGGCGTTCGGCGCGCAAAGCCAAATCGCGTACTTTTTCAATGCTAAAAACGGTAGCGCCCATCTCGGATAATATCGCGGCCTGATATCCCGAACCGGTGCCGATTTCCAAAATTCGTTCGCCCGATTTTGGATTTAAAATTTGTGTCATTAAAGCAACCGTGTACGGGTGAGAAATGGTTTGCCCGAAACCGATCGGCAGGGCTTTTTCATCATAAGCTTGCAATTCCATGCCCGGGGCGACAAAGTAATGCCTGGGGACTTTGCGCATGGCCTGTAAAACCCGAGGGTTGTCAATTCCTTTTGCTTCCAAACGCCGAATCATTTCTTCTATTTTTTTCTCAAAAATCATGGACGAAAAGTTTCCCGTAAAATTATTTTCATAAACCGAATCGTATCGTTTACATGTTTAATATAAGATTTTTGCCCGTTGTAAACGGTTGGGATGGGCACAAAATTAAATCTGAATCCTTTTTTTGCCGCTTCGACAATTAATTCCGTTTCAATTTGAAAACCATCCTCCGTAAGCCGGACGGATTCCAAAACCGAGCGCTTTAACAGTCGAAACCCACATTGACTGTCGGGAATTTTAACGCCCGTAACCCAGGAAGTAATGATTGAAGACATCGTATTGGAAAATATTCTGGCTAAAGGCATTTTCCCGATTTTTTGAAAACGATGGCCAATGAAAACATCCGCATTATTGATTGCCGCTTTTGAGAGAAAATCCTGAATGGAAGCGACCGGGTGTTGCCCGTCGGCATCCATCATTAGTAAAAATTCACTCTGTTTATTTTGCAGAAATTGTTCAATACCGGCACGTAAAGCGGCGCCTTTTCCGCGATTGCGTTTCAATTGAATTAATCGAATTTGAGAAAAGGCCGACGTAACTTGGGCGGTTTGATCGGTTGAACCGTCATCCACTACGTAAATTAATCCGGGCTTATGTTCCAACTCAAAAATCGCTTGCAGAATTTGAGGCAATGAATTTTGCGCATTATACGCCGGGATAAGAATGTCATAGGTAATGTTCATGTACGAAAGCCCTTTTTACCGTAGATTTAGAAGGCCTGTGATTCAAACTCAAAATAATAAAGGGGATTGAATTTTCAATCCCCTTCTGAAGTCGGAGCGACTGGATTCGAACCAGCGACCCCTTGAACCCCATTCAAGTGCGCTTCCAGGCTGCGCCACGCTCCGAGCAATACAAATTTACTCACATTCGCATTGGAATGCAAGGGGGGCGCACATTTTATTTCAACCAATAAAATTGCCATTACTTCATTAACAACATTTTACCGGTTTTAATTACGTGCCCCACTTTTAGCACGGACAGATACATGCCCGAACCGACTTTGTTATTGCTTTCATTGGTTGCATTCCAGCGAATCGAGTAAATTCCGGCATTCAATTTTCGATTTATTAACGTCTTCACTTTCCTTCCGTTCAGATCATAAATTGTTAATTGCACCCAAATCGAATGTTCACTTTCGGGAATCGCAAAGCGAATATTCGTCAACGGATTAAACGGATTTGGAAAATTGGGATAAATTTCAACCGACTTGGGTATTCTTTGAGCAAAAATTTGTTTTAAAGCGCCTTCCTTATTTTCAATAACGACGGAAACCGGGTCATGTTCCGTTCTCTTTCCGTTAATGGAAACATCACACAAACGGTACCAATAGGTTTTCCCCGCTTCAATGGTTGAATCCGTGTACGAATAATTTCGAGCATAAGAAGTATTACCGGCTCCTTTCAAATCCGGAGAAGAATTAAAATCATCCAATTCCGAATAATGCTTGCCCCCGTCTTCACTCCGTTCGAT
>JALWEA010000122.1 GCA_027039465.1 Calditrichia bacterium
CTGACTCCCCCTCCCTGCGCAATCGCAGGGAGGGGGAAGGGGGGTGGGTAGAAACACAAAAATCTCCATTTAATAAAAAACCAATAAATTAAATATGTTTTTTTCGGAATAAAGGACATAATCCTTAAAATTTTTCTTTTATAATCCTGCAGACAAATACATCAACTAATCGCCAAGGCCGTTACAATTGACAAAAACTTGGCGTTTTGTGAATCGGCACGGGAAGTTAACACAACCGGCACCGAGGCTCCCAAAACAACACCGGCCACCAGAGCATTACCCAAAATCGTTAATAATTTGTAAAAGATATTTCCGGCTTCAATATTGGGAACAATGCAAATATCGGCACGACCGCCAACCAGGGAATTTAATCCTTTAACGCGATTTGCCTGCGGTGAAAGCGCATTGTCCAAAGCCAAAGGGCCGTCAATAATGGCCTCGCCCAATTGCCCGCGTTCGCCCATTTTGGCAATAATGGCCGCCTCGGCGCTGGATGGCATTCCCGTAGCGTTCACTTTTTCGACCGCCGAAAGCATGGCTACTTTGGGCCGTTTGTATCCCAAAGCATGCGCCGCCCGAATGGCATTTTGCGTAATGGCAATTTTTAATTTTAAATCCGGCGCAATATTCATGGCCGCATCGGACATGAATAATAATTTGGAATAATTGGGGCTTTCGAAAATAGCCAAATGAGAAAGCGTTTCCGCGGCACGCAAACCGTGTTCCTTGTTTAAAATGCCTTTCAGGAAATTTGCCGTACTGCACAAACCCTTCATAATAACCTGCGCCTCACCGGAACGCACGATTTCCACTGCCTCCCAAATGCTCTTCTTTTCATCTTTCACATCTACGATTTCAAAATTTTTGACATCAATGTGAATACGTTCGGCTTGTCGTAAAATCTCATTCCGATCACCAACCAAAATCGCTTCGGATAATCCCGCGGATTTGGCGGCATGCAGCGCTAACAGTACATCCGCATCCTGAGCCATGGCCACGGCAATGGTTCTTTTTTCCATGAGAGAAACCTGATTGAGCAATTGCTTGAAATTTTTAATGGACATACAATAATTTCCTTCCGTCATTCGTACATGGTTTCAATCGTTGCGATTTTAGGAGGTTGATCCTTACGTTTCGCTTCCTGCAAAGCGTTTTTAACCGCCATTAAAAGTCCGTTGAACGATTTGGCATTTTCCGGAAACGAGGCCACGCCGATAAAAACGCCGACGTTTAGTTTCTGTGCGGAAAACTTGGTTTCGTCAAATAACTTCACAATTTTCTCTGCAACTTTAAACGCATCGGCACGGCTCACGGCCGGCAGGCTTATCAAGAACTCATCGGCGCCGAAGCGACAAATACCATCATATTTACGTAATTGCACTTTAATTTTTTCCACAACTTCCTTTAAAATACCTTGCACGGTTTTCAGGCCGTACATGGTCATTAGGTTGCCGAATTTTTCAATATCCAAAAGCAAAAGAGAATAGGGTTCATTCATGCGCGAACTGCGATGAAAATTTTCTTTTAAATAAGGTAAGTATTGTTCGAAACGCATCGTACCGGTTTCTTCGTCTTCGACACGCAAATTTTTTAGTTGATCGTTAAGGCGGTCCAAAAAGAGGCAAGTCGAAATTACTTCGGCAAAAATATCAACCACCTGTTTATGTTCCTGATCGAAATAATTTAAAGCATCGGCATCCACATACAAAAATCCGAGCGGCTGTTGCTGGGATATTAAAGGAGTGACATAAGCGGAGACAAATTCATGCTCCATGCGCAAATGTTCCACCACACGCAATGCGTATTTACTGTCAGGAATCGAAATGGCTTCTCCCTGCCAAATAAGCGCACTCAAAAGCGGAGAGTCGATGGCCTTGCGATAGCGTTTGCAAAAATTGTACGACAGATTGTGCGATTTGCGAATTTCCAAAAATTCGGTTTCCGGATTCAATTCCACTATCGCGCACGTCTTAATATCCAACGTTTTCACCAATTGAGCGATAATATTGTGCAAAATGCGTTCACAATTTTTACTGCTGTTTAGCTCCGCCAAAATCTTTTGAATGGCACTCAAATAGTTCTCCGAGTCCGACATATTTTTACTCTCCCCCATTTTGCCGTTTTAAGCAATTCGGCAATCATTCCGAAAAATGCATGATTTCATTACCGACAATATACGCATTGATTTCACATCCTTTCAAGCCAACCTTTTATTTTAGAGACAAAAAACCCCGGGCATTTATAATACTCGGGGTTTTGAGTCAAAAGATTAAGCATCAACTGCGGCAAAAGCGCTCATGCGTACGATGGTATCCACGTCGCAATTGCGCTGCAAAACATGCACCGATTTTCCAAGTCCTACCAAAATCGGGCCGATTGCCTCGGCGCCGCCCAAGCGGGCCATTAATTTGTAAGCGATATTTCCGGCTTCGAGTGACGGAAAGATGAGAACATTGGCGCGACCTTTCAAATCGGAAAAGCTGTAATCCCGTCCGCGGAGTTCGGTATCAAAAGCAAGATCAACCTGAATTTCACCGTCCACCATTAAATCGGGACGCATCTCTTTGACCATTTGCGTTGCTTTGGCTACTTTCTCCGACAACGGATGACGCACGCTGCCGAAATTACTAAACGAAAGCATGGCGATTCTCGGTTCGATGTCAAAGGTCTTTTTCACCTTGTCCGCCACCAAAATAGCCGTGTTGGCCAAAATATCGGCATTGGTTTCGATATTTACCGTCGTATCCGCAAAGAAAATCGTTTCGTTCTTGAAAACCATGGCGTATAATCCGGCCACGAATTTTTTATCGCGCTGCACTTCCAAAATTTGCAGAGCCGGACGAATCACTTCCGGATAGTAATGGTTCACTCCGGAAACCATGGCATCGGCATCGCCCATGCGCACCATCATTACGCCAAAATAGTTGGGATCTTTGCACATCAAACGACGGGCGGCATCGCGTGTTAAACCTTTACGCTGACGCAAGCGGTAAAGTTCATCCACATAAGTTTCCATCAAATTGCATTCCGTATGATCGATAATCTCCGCTTTACTGATATCCAGCTTATTATCTTCCGCCAGCTTGAGAATGCGTTCTTTCTTACCCAATAAAATCGGTTGCACAATATCTTCGTCAATCAGAATTTGTGTGGCGCGCAAAATTTTGATTTCTTCGCCTTCCGGCAGAACCAAACGTTTTTTGATGTCTTTGGCTTTGTTGATCAAAATTCTGGAAACTTCGTAACTGCGGCCCAGGCGGCTTTCCAAACTATCGCGATAAGCGTCCCAATCGGTAATTTTTTTACGGGCCACCCCCGATTCCACGGCGGCTTTAGCCACTGCCAAGGCTTCCCATGTAAGCACCCGAGGATCAAACGGTTTGGGAATAATGTATTCGCGTCCGAAATGAATGGGTTTGTTGCCGTAAGCGCGGATAACGGAATCCGGCACATCCTGACGCGCCAAATCGGCCAGGGCTTTTACAGCCGCTTTTTTCATTTCGATATTAATCTTGCGGGCCTGAACATCCAGCGCTCCGCGGAAAATAAACGGAAAGCCCAAAACATTGTTTACCTGATTGGGATAATCGGAACGACCGGTGGCCATAATCAAATCATCCCGAACGGAACTGGCATCTTCATAAGTAATTTCAGGATCGGGATTGGCCATGGCGAAGATAATCGGTTTGTCAGCCATGCTTTTCACCATTTCTTTGGTCACCAAACCGCCAACCGAAACGCCGGCAAACACATCGGCGCCTTTCATCACCTCGGCTAAGGTCATGGGATGATCTCCATTAGCCAATCGTTCTTTGTAAGGATTCATACCCTCTTTACGGCCCTTGTAAACCAGACCTTTGGAATCGACCAAATATAAATTCTCTTTTTTAACACCCAATTCAATATACAAACTTGCACAGGCAATACCGGCCGCTCCGGCACCACTGAACACAACCTTAACTTCGTCGATCTTTTTACCCTGTAATTCCAATGCGTTTAAAAGCGCCGCGGCGGAAATAATGGCCGTCCCGTGCTGATCGTCGTGAAAAACGGGAATATCCATGGTTTCGATGAGTTTCTCCTCAATGTAAAAACATTCCGGCGCTTTGATATCTTCCAAATTAATACCACCGAAAGTAGGTTCTAAAAGCTGAACGGTACGAATAATCTCATCCGGATCTTTGGTATTCAGTTCAATATCGAACACATCGATATCGGCAAAACGTTTAAACAAAACGCCCTTGCCTTCCATAACCGGTTTACCGGCCAAAGGGCCGATATCGCCAAGTCCCAAAACGGCGGTTCCGTTGGAAACCACAGCGACCAAATTACCTTTGGCCGTATATTCGTAAACCATTTCGGGATTTTTTTCGATTTCCCTGCACGGTTCGGCAACACCCGGAGTGTAAGCCAAACCCAAATCACGCTGCGTGATGCACGGTTTGGTGTTAATCACCTCAATTTTTCCTTTACGCCCTTCGCGATGATAGGCGAGAGCGTCTTCTCTTCTAATCATGATTTCCTCCTTAATCAGAGTTTATTTTTTTATATTTAATTCATCCATTTTACGATAAAGGGATGAAAGACTTATATCCAAAATTTTAGCCGCCTTTTCCTTGTCGTTATCCGTTCGCTTTAAAACATTGATGATATGGCGTTTTTCAAAAGCGGCAACCGCATCTTTCAATCGATCGGGCATACCTTCGTCAAACTCTTCACCGATCATGTTCGGTGGTAAATCCTGCTTGGTAATGTACTCACCTTCGCACAAAATCAAGGCGCGTTCAATCACATTTTCCAGCTCACGAATGCCGCCTTTGTACGGATAGTTCATCAAAATGCGCATGGTCTCGTTATCCGTGCCCCAAATATTACGTTTGAGTTC
>JALWEA010000123.1 GCA_027039465.1 Calditrichia bacterium
GGATAAATTCGGTTTTATTTTTTTTATTTGCAAAGATCTTTTTTCTTAATAACTTTAATATACAAGGGGGACGCAAAACGGCACGAATGATTTTGCCCCAATAAAAGTTGAACTTACGGTTGGGGAAAAGAGTAAAACTGCACTACTGGCAAATTGGGTAATGAGCAAAATTTTACAAACAACTTTGAATCCCCCTGCGAGGGGGATTTAGGGGGTCTAAACACAGCAAGGGCAGTCAATTGAATTTGCAGGCGCACAATTTTGAAATTCGAACATTTAAATAAAAGTCCATAACTACGTAGACACCCCTCTATGTTGAAAATTACGAGCATCGGGAGACAGAGTATGGAAGAAAGTGTATGGGGCTAAATAATGACCATGTGAACTTAATATGTCAATAGTAGGCCGGGAACCATTGCTGGCGCCGTGGATTATTAAGACAGTGACATGACGGTGTGGCAACCGTGTCTCGATACAATCCCGCTGGCGCGGTCTCTACTCGACAACCGGTTGCCTTTGACCGCGTCCGGTTCCCGAGTAGCCCGCCTGAGGCGGGCGTATCGAGGGACGGACGCGCCACACCATGTCAATAGTAACGATCCCTCGAGCCTGCGAGCGGGAGAGTGAAGCAATCCCTTAATTAATAAACACATCAACCATCTAAACCCGTTTTTTCAATTGTCCCTTCGGGACAACGTTTTTTGTGGTGGAATTTCATTCTCCCATATTTGAAAATATGGGTTATTGTCGCTCCATTGCTCCGCGATGGATCTTTTAATGTTATTGTGTTTTTTCCCGTCCCGATAGGGACGGTTTGCTATTAGCCCACAGATTCATCTGTGGGAACGGATGCCCCCACCCAAATATGCCCGTCCCGAATGGGACGGGGTGAATAATGGCTTCCGAGGCAATCCCTTTTACAAAGGATGTCGTTGCAATTTCCGATTCTTGGGACGAAGAATCTCTTTCAAATTAGCAACGAATGTAAGGAATTCTTCGTTCAGCAACAATTACTCAGCAACCAGCCACGCCTTTGCGCATCATCGGGCAAAAATCACTTCAATTCACTAATTCACCAAACGCTCACAGCTAATTGGGCATCCCGAGAATCGGGACCGGGGATGGGTTTAAAAAAAGAATTTTCGAACGACGACCCGCCAATAATTGCAATCCCTAATCAATCCACAATAAAGTAAACCCTATCTTTCAGGTTTGGCATTAACCTGTTTAAAATCCCGCTTCCCTTAATTTGATTCCCTAATCATTTGTCCGTAAATTGTGCGCGGCGATGGAGTCCGCCCCAAACCGCCTTCCGGCTAATGACTCCTGCCTTGTTTGCGTTCTTACCACAAAGCAGGAGGTCCCAATGCAAACAAACGGAAATCATCCGTATCAGCTTCTTTTTTCCGAACATAAAAAACAACTGCATACACTTGCGGAACAATTGGGCACTTTTGCCAAAGACCCCGCCCAAGCGGATTGGCTCAAAAAAATCAATGACAACCTGAAGGAAGAAAAATTTCGTCTGGTTGTTTTGGGACAATTTAAACGCGGCAAATCCACCTTCATCAATGCTCTGTTGGGCGAAGCCATCCTTCCGACGGATGTCATTCCCTTAACCGCAGTCATCACGGAGATTTCTTATAATCCCAAAATCAAGGCCGAAGTCATTTTTCAGGACGGCCATCGGGAATCGATCCGTCCCGATCAGTTGGCCGCTTTTGTCAGCGAGTCTCAAAATCCGACCAATCAAAAACACGTGGACAAGGTCATCCTTCAACATCCGGCCAAAATTCTGCAGGACGGCCTGATTTTGGTGGACACGCCCGGCGTCGGTTCCATTCATCAGCACAACACCCGTTTAACACAGGAATACATCCCCAATGTCGATGCCGCCATTTTCCTGTTTTCCGCCGACCCGCCTTTGACCGAGTTGGAGCAGGAATTTCTGAAAATCATTCGACCTATTGTGCCGAAAATTTTCTTTGTGCTGAATAAAATGGATTATCTGGAAGCAGACAGTTTGCAGCGTGTGCTTGATTTCAATCGAAGAATTTTAAAAGACCTGTTGGGAGAAACGCAGGAGATCGAGATTGCGCCGATTTCCGCGTTGAATGCCCTGAAAGCGCAAATGAATCATTCCCCGGAACAGTACGCGCGCAGCGGATTAAAAGACTTGGAACACAATCTTCAACATTTCTTGATCGTCAATCGCGGCAAGCTGATTATCCTGTCCAACGCCGAGCGCATCGAACGGCTTTGTTCGGAACAAAAAAACCTGATCGAGATGGAACGTCGCGCACAGGCTTCTTCCGTGGAAACACTGCAAAACAATCTGCAAAAATTCGAAGCGTACATTGCCAAAATGCAACGGCATGAGCAACGGCTTACCTTTTTGCTGGACGGATTAAAATCGCATCTCATCGAATATTTCGACACGGAGACCGGTAAATTCCAACAGGTTGCCCGAGAGAAAATTTTGCAAGAGGTACTGCAATTCATCGCCCAAAATCACGGTCTTTCCATCCCTGAATTACAGAAACAATGCGAAAATAAAATCAATAACGAAATTGTTGATCAATTCGAACCGTTTCGTATGGGCATTGAAAAAGCCATTAAAGAACGGTACGCGGATGAAATCGAAACCATTAACGACGAAGTGATTGAAATCATCAATCAAATTTACCGTTACTCGGCTCAATTGTTCGAACTGGATCAAACCACGGCCCTGCCCAAAGAAATTTGGCGTTTTAAGAGTCAGTTTTATTACCGCACCTGGGAAGTGGTTACCAGTTTGGATATTCTCGAAAAAGGCTTGCTCGGCCTTTTGCCCAAGCCGCTCTTTCTAAGCTTGTTCAAGCGCAAACTTCCCAAAGTCATTCAAGAGAAACTGGATCGTCAATGCGGACGATTGCGCGCCGATTTTTTGTATCGCCTTCAGGATAGCAATCGCCAGTATTTGTTCGAATTCAATGAAGCCGTGCAAAAAATCCACCATAACATTACCGGCATGATGCAGAATTATCTAGAGATCAAGAAAAAGGGCGAATCGGATTTCAGTGCTTTGGTACGGGAGCAGGAAAAGAAACAAAAGGCACTGGATGCTATTTTGGGTGAAATTGCCCGAATCAAACAAGCATGGAACTCCGCACCCCAAGCGGCATTAAAACAAGATTAAAGAATTAAGATGAAAGATTAAAGGTGGATTAAGAGTTAAGAGTTGAATGACGGTTGAATGGGAAATTTGTTATTGCTGTGACTTTAAAGGAAAAAGGAAAAAAGATAAAGGATAAACTCGACTGTGCCCGCCTTAATCCGGTTCTAAAGAAGGAAAGATAGAATGCCTAAAATAAAAGCACGTTTCCGCACATACAAGAACATTCCTTTTGCCATTGAGCAGTTCAGCGGAGTTCAATATCGCTGTCGGGTCTGTAATCAGGTCTTTTCGGATAAAAAATCACTGGAAAAACATTTGCAACAGGAAGCCCTTAAACAAAGCAGGCCCGCGGTTTCTTCCAAAGCGCCCGTTTTGGGTCACAGCACCACCGCCAAATTACTTTACACCATGGACATCCATGATCATTTGCATCGCGACTATTTACATTTAAAAGACGATATAAAATTCGATCCGCGACCGGCGGATCAAAACATCTCAAACAAAGGAGACTAACATGTTAACCATTAAATCCGTAAAAGCTCTTGAAATTTTGGATTCCAGAGGCAATCCCACCGTGGGTGCCAAAGTGGTTTTGGAAAACGGCGTTACCGGCATGGCCTTTGTGCCTTCCGGCGCTTCCACCGGTGAACGGGAGGCCGTGGAATTGCGCGACGGCGATCCCAAACGTTTTCACGGAAAAGGCGTTTTAAAAGCCGTGGAAAATGTCAACACTAAAATTGCCAAAGCCGTTACGGGTCTGAACGTTTTCGATCAGCGTTTGATTGACAATACCATGATCGAACTGGACGGTACGGAGAACAAAGCCAAATTGGGCGCCAATGCCATTTTAGCCGTTTCCATGGCCGTTGCCCGCGCTGCCGCCAATACGGAACGTGCGCCGCTTTACCGCTACCTCGGCGGCACCAATGCCCATATTTTGCCTGTGCCCTGCATGAACATTATCAACGGCGGCAAACATGCCGACAACAACGTGGATTTTCAGGAATTCATGATTGCGCCGCACGGAGCCGAATCGTTTAGAGAATCCATTCGCATGGGCGTTGAAACCTTCCACACTTTAAAAAACATTTTAAAAGATCACGGCTATTTTACGGGCGTCGGAGACGAAGGCGGTTTCGCGCCGCAGCTTAAAACCAATGAAGAAGCGGTCGAGCTTATTTTGCAGGCCATCGAAAAAGCCGGTTACCGTCCCGGCGAAGACATCAGTATTTGTCTCGATCCGGCATCCAGCGAAATGTGGGATAACGGGAAATACAAACATTTTAAATCCGACGGCTCCCTGCATTCTTCGGAAGAGATGATCGCGCTTTGGGAATCGTGGCTGAACAAATATCCCATCGTGCTCCTGGAAGACG
Organism: Calditrichia bacterium; assembly: GCA_027039465.1. GTDB lineage: Bacteria > Calditrichota > Calditrichia > Calditrichales > Calditrichaceae > Caldithrix. Next base: position 4,534 of record JALWEA010000123.1, read on the forward strand.
GCCTGGCGGAAAACGACTGGGAGGGCTGGGCAAAACTGACCGCCGCTTTGGGCGCCAAAGTGGAATTGGTCGGCGACGATATTTTTTGCACCAATCCCAAAATTCTGCAAAAGGGCATCGACAACGGCGTGGCTAATTCCATCCTGATTAAATTGAATCAGATCGGCACCATCAGCGAAACGCTGGATACCATCGAATTGGCGCGTAAGAACAACTATTACTATTTCATTTCGCACCGTTCCGGTGAAACCGAAGATACGATTATTGCCGATTTGGCCGTAGCCACCGGCGCGGGACATATTAAAACCGGTTCGGGCTGCCGCAGCGAACGCATCGCCAAATACAATCG
>JALWEA010000124.1 GCA_027039465.1 Calditrichia bacterium
AATTAGCGGCTGCCGTAATCTGATCCTGGAAATATTGTTTGTCGTGCGGAGCGGGATCGATGGCGTAGGGATCGGTCGTGGTGGTGTCAATCATAAATTGTCCGTCTCCGGTGGTCAATTCATTGTTATCTTTTTGGAATTGAACGCGGAGGGCACAGATCTTCAAGGTATCCTGCTTATTTATCTGAGCAAAAGTGTGAAAAGGAAAAGCCAACAGAATACCGGTTAAAAGCAAAAATATTCGTTTTTGTATTTTCATTATGGCATCTTCTCTGGTTTAAGTTCGGCATTCAATCAATTTGCACGGAAGGCCCCCTAAATATCGTCAACGTAGCATAATAATTATTGTTATTTAGGAATAATTCCGGCAGTGCAATGTAAAAAAAGGGGAGACTCACTCTCCCCTGATCTTAAAACTTAATTCCGAGAGAAAAACGCATGGTTTCGGAAAGCGGATGATCTTTGGCAGCCGAAATGTAACTGAAATCAATATTAAAAATATTAAATCCGATTCCACCGCCAAAGGTCATGAACTTACGTGCGCCGAATTTGGGATCTTCATAAAAATAACCGGCACGCAAGGCAATCAACGAACCGTACATGTATTCAACACCGAAGGAATGGGTGAAGCGGCGCAAACGGTCGCTCAGGTTGCCTTTAACCCAAACGTCATAAAAAGCCGCTTGAAAAACACCATCCGAGGTACCGTCTTTGTGACGATAAACCAATAAGCGGTTCGCATCATATACCAACGTTACTTTATTAAAACCGTCATCATAAGCTTTGTAGGCCAAACCCAAACGCAGGTTCGTCGGCAGCGGGTCGGCTTGTTTACGGTCGATGTAGGTAACCTTAGGCCCGAAGTTCGATAAATTGGCACCCAAGTTCAATCGATGATCGAAAATGGGATAATCCGGCGTCCAGAGCACACCCACATCCACGGCAAAGCTGGTAGCGCGTCCGTCACGGTTTTCGGAACCAACCGTTACATTACTCAAATTACTTTGAATGATCTTGGCATTTACACCCAAACCCAAATTTTCTTTGAGCTTGGTGGCATAGGCCAGAGAAATAGCATATTCAAAGGAATCGAAGGTTCCCAATTGGTTGCCGTTTTCATCCGTCCAGACATTTTTACCTAAATTCAAAAAGGTAATACTGGCGCCTAACATGCCAATATCTTTAATGTAAAAACGGGTAGCCGCATAATCATAAAACAAATCACTGAAATTAAACTGAGGCAACCAACGCGAATGCATTAAAGACACCTGATATTTTTTATCAACAGCAGGATCTTCATATTGAAAAGCCAATCCGGCCGGATTCCAATAGATGGCCGTTGCATCGTTTACCAAAGCAACGCCGGATTCTCCCAGACCGCCGTTACGCGCGCCCGGAGCGATTAAAAGGAACGGCACCGCAGCTTCACCCTGTGCGTACAAATTTTGGCCAAGGAACGAGACCATCATGGCTGCGAAAACCAAAACAACAAATTTCTTCATCTTAACACCTCCAAAATAAAATACCGGTTTATTTGGACAGCCTACCTTTACTTCCAAATAACCGGCACCCTATGCCTACAAACTGCTTGTTAAAGGTAGACCAATCCCGCAAATGTTCTTTAGTCTATTGAATATTTAAAACAACAAAACCTTTAACAAACAGCGTATAGGCTATTCTCCCAAATTGATTTTTAATTTAAGTGCTTAAATATAACGGTCTTATAAAACTTTGTCAAGGACTTTTTTGCGCGCTGTTAAAATTTTTGCGCTTCGTCAATTAACATAATGGGAATATCGTCTTCAATGCGAAAGATCAAACGACAATTATGACAGATTAGTTGATCTTCGTCTTTCTTATATTCCAGCTCGCCTTTGCATTTGGGGCAAGCTAAAATTTCCAACAAAGATTCGTCCAACAACGCTTCACCTCGCTTTTTTAATAAATTTTAAAAACTTCGTTTTTGTTCCGTTTTTAAGCGCCCGATCCGATTTTGTTTTTGAAAAATTCAGGCGGTCGGATCGGTTTCCCTTGCGCATTCATAAAAGCGTGTTCGCTAAATCCTTCCGCAAGAAGAATATCGTCCCGTTTTACTTTATAATTAATACGAAATCGGGCTCTTTTAAATTCCGTTAATTGCGCGGTAATTTCCAGTTCATCGTCAAAATAGGCCGGTTTGTGGTACCGAATACCGATTTCCAGTACCGGCAACAAGTAACCTTCTTTTTCCATTCGGGCGTAATTCAGACCGAATTTTCGCATCAGTTCAATGCGCGCCAGCTCAAACCAAACCACATAAACCGAGTGGTGCGCAAACTTCATCTGATCGGTTTCGGCATATCTTACACGCAGGCGAACCGAATGTTCCATTTACTCCACCCATGCACCCATTTTGCTGAATTTTTCCATCCGCTGTTCAAGCAATTTTTTGGTCGGAATTTTAACCAATTCCCGCAAGTGTTTCAAAATCGCTTCCTTTACGGCCTTGGCCGAGGCATCGTAATCACGATGTGCTCCGCCTTCCGGTTCTTTAATGATTTCATCAATTACACCCAGTTGTAACAAATCGGGAGCGGTAACTTTCATTGCCTCGGCCGCTTTGGGGGCAAAAGCCGCATCGCGCCATAAAATAGCGGCGCAGCCTTCAGGGCTAATGACCGAATACCAGGAATTTTCCATCATTAAAATGCGGTCGCCGACGCCGATACCCAAAGCACCGCCCGAAGCGCCCTCGCCAATGATCACGTTAATGATGGGTACCGGTAAACGTGCCATGCGAAACAGGTTGTAAGCAATCGCTTCGGCCTGTCCGCGCTCTTCCGCACCAATACCGGGATAAGCGCCAGGTGTGTCGATCAGGGTAATGACCGGTTTATTAAATTTAGCCGCTAATTCCATCAATCGTAAAGCTTTGCGGTAACCTTCGGGATGGGGCATGCCGAAATTGCGATACAGGTTTTCTTTGGTGTCTTTTCCTTTTTGCTGGCCGATAATAACTACCGAAAATTCTTCCAACATGGCCAAACCGGAAACAATGGCCTTGTCATCGGCAAAACGACGATCGCCATGCAATTCCTCAAAATACGGACAAATACGCGCAATGTAATCAAGTGCATAAGGTCGTTGGGGATGGCGGGCCAATTGAACCCGTTGCCAGCGATTTAAGTTGGCGTAAATTTCTTTGCGCAATTGGGCGGCTTTTTTCTCCAATCGTCTGATGTCCGCTTCCAGATCCAATCCGCTGGCTCTGGCATATTCACGCATTTCAGCAATTTTTTCTTCCAAATCAACAATCGGTTTTTCGAAGGCAAGAACAAATTGCTTGTTTTTTTTCGCCATGATCTTCCACCTTAAAGTTTATGGATTAAATTCAGGAAGCGTAACTTCCATACCAAAAATACGGCTTCCCACATAATTTTTTTTGAAAGTTTTGATTCGCCGTGAATGCGATCAAAAAAGATAATGGGTATTTCCTTAATCCGAAAGCCCTTTTTCCAGACTTTGTAATTCAACTCGATCTGGAAAGCGTAACCGTTCGACTTAATGCGCCGGAAATCAATCGCTTCCAAAACTTCACGACGAAAGCATTTGTAGCCGCCGGTGCAATCGCGGATCGGAATACCGGTCACTACGCGGGTATAAACGTTGGCATAATAGCTCAATAACAATCGCTTTAGCGGCCAATTAATCACATTGACGCCTTTGATGTACCGCGAACCGATGACCAAATCGTAATGTTCAATTTCCCGTAAAAAGTTCGGCAACTCTTTGGGATCGTGTGAAAAATCGGCATCCATTTCAAAGATGTATTCAAAACCCTTTTCCAAAGCAACGGTAAAACCGTCAATATAGGCACGACCTAATCCGTTTTTTACGGGACGCTCCAACAAATGAATTTTCGGGTTTCCGGCTTTCAGCTTTTTAATCAAATCCGCCGTGCCGTCCGGAGAGCTGTCGTCCACGAACAAAATATTAATTTCCGGAACATTCTTGTGTATTTCCGTAACCAAGGGTTCCACATTTTCCACTTCGTTGTAAGTGGGGATTACAACAACCGCTTTACTGGCATCAACCATTCTGTGCTTGTAGTTCCTTTTTTAAGAGTTGCAAAGCTTCCGTCAAAGAATGGGGTTCCCATCCCGTATAATTGATCAGTTTATAAATTTTAAACGCCGAATTCATGGGACGCGGCGCCTTTTGTTTCAAATCTTCGGTTTTAATGCGCTCGATCAGCGAGGCATCCAAATCAAAAACCTCGGCGATCTTTAGCGCAAAATCGTATCTGGAAATAATTTCCGCGCCGGAAACATGAAATAATCCGTAGGCTTCGTTTTGCAAAAGCCGATCAATCGCTTCACAAAAATCGGGAGCATAAGTCGGTGAACCGATTTGATCGTCAACGATACGAATTTTTTTCTTTTCAGACAACTGATCAACGACCCAGGTAACAAAATTCGGCCGAATGTTTTTTCCCGTACCGAAAAGAACTTGCGTTCTGGCAATAATGTATTCCAAATCCGAGGCGGTCACTGCTTTTTCGGCATTATACTTACTACGGGCATAGTTTCCTTGCGGGTTCGGGACATCATCCTCGGTGTACGGGCCGCTTTCCCCATCAAAAACATAATCCGTGGAAACGTGAACCAAAATCGGTTTTAGCATTCCGCACGCATCAATAATATTTTCAACGCCGCGGACATTCACGTTCCAGCAAGTTTCGGGATCGTCTTCGCATCCGTCCACATTAGTATAGGCAGCCGCATTAATGACAATATCCGGTTGTATTTTGTTGATCAAATCGGCCACACCCAACCGGTCGGTCAAATTTATTGTAAAATACGGAAAATCGTACTCGGGAATATAATTTTCCGCTTCAAAAGA
>JALWEA010000125.1:0-9985 GCA_027039465.1 Calditrichia bacterium
GCCCAAGACCTATATGTCAATAGGTAGCCAAACGTTTTGGACGACATACAAAAAATGTCGTCCTTTCTCTTGACTTTACACTTAATAACTACGAGGGGGATTTAGGGGGTCTAAAGCAACTATTTCCCATCCGCCTGCCGCCCGGGTGATTCCTTCCTTACATCGAATGCCCGAATATCAAGGACAGAATCGTACTTAGAGACAAAAGCCTTGTCCTTATTCCTTTCCAAACCGCTTTAGCGCAGCAGAATCATTTTGCGCGAACCGTAAAATTTACCATCCACCGATAAGCGATAAATGTAAACCCCGCTGGGAAGCCCCTGACCTTGAAAATTTTTCCCGTTCCACTTAAAGTAGCCATGGCCGCGGTTTAGTCTTTGAGAGCCAAGGGTTGCTACCTTCGCACCGGCTGCATTGTAAATATCGATGCGCACCCTGCCTGCTTTTTTCATATCCACAGGAATGGTTGTGGTCGGATTGAACGGATTGGGATAATTTTGCCGTAAACGAAAATCCTGAGCCACCGGTTTACCGTGGTCTTCAATGGATGTCACTGCACCGGCGGAATCGGTCTTAACCACAAACACATCCATGTTGCCGTCAGCCGTGGAATTTGAATGTCCCACCGCCAAATATCCATGATCATCCGTCTGGTATACTTTCCAAAAAATATCTTCGTTATCTCCGCCAAACGCGCTTTGCCACTGCAAATTACCTTTGGCATCGATTTTACTGATTAAGCCCTGCCAGTAGCTCCCAAAGGACTTTGATTTTCCAACCAAGATCAAACCGCCGTCATCCGTTGGGTTTACGCCGAAAGCATAGTCGTTGTCGCCGCCGCCCACATGGCCGGTTCGAATCGTATCGCCTTTGGCGTCCATTTTAATCCATAACATATCGTGACTGTACACACCGCCCCAATAGCCATAACCGGCAAATATCGCTTCTTTGCCGTCGAAACAGGCATCGTAACCTTCCGTCCAACCGGAACTCGAAAAGGTTTTCAACCAGGCGGCCTCACCGTTTTCGTTTAGTTTAATCATGTACATATCCGGTGCAAATAGCGAATACGATTTGGCGGAAATGTAGATCTTGCCGGAATCATCCACAGCGATACCGCGGCCCTGATCTTCGCCCGTACCGCCAAACGTCGCCGTCCACAGCGTATCGCCGTTCTGATTGATTTTTAACACCCAGACATCTTCACCGCCGTTGCCGTAGGAATCGGTCGTACCGGACACGACAAAATTTCCGTCGGGTAAGGTGTGGATATCCCAGCCGTAATCGGTACCGTCGCCGCCGTAAGTTTTGTGCCAAACAACATCGCCGTTGGTTCGGATTTTAGCCACCAGTAAATCCGTCGGCGTGCCGCCGTCGGGTCGACTAAAACCGACCACCAGCAAAGCCGAGTCACCCAGCAAAACGCTGCCGCGGAAAATCTCATCCTGACCGAAATCGTAATTTTTGGCCCAAATCGAATCGCCGGAATTGGAAATGCGTACCAAATATCCGTCGCGCATCACTCCGCCGTACGATTTGGTCAAGCCCACCAAAATAAAATCATGATTGCTGCATTGCGCGGCCGAATAGCCCACATCCGTATCGCTCCCGCCAAAGGTTTTGCTGAACGTATTACCGGCCAGCAGCATGACCGGCAACAGTAAAAAGGCAATAACTACGAAACGCTTCATCGTTTACCTCCTTCTATTGAGTCATTAAACCGGAATTTGGATAGCCAAAGATTAATATTTAAAAAATAAAATCGCTTTACAGAAAGATTTTTATTTGAGTACGTCCGATCAACAAAATTTCGCAATATTACTATTTTTTCGAATTTTTAAGAACCGAATGTTTAAACAAATGAACCGATAAGAACATGCATCCAAACGCAAGGAAACCCGAAATTAGGAACTTGGAACTTGGAACTTAGACAGAGGCGGCGTCCGGTTCCCGAGTGATTCTGCCGACAATGAGCTATTTTTACAAAGTTGGGATCAACAGGCATAATCGTATCGAGGGACGGACGCGCCACTACATGTCAATAGTAGCGAGGCAAGAGCGAAGCAATCCCTTCCACCATTACCAGCCTTTACTGCTTTGGAGGAGATCGCCACGTCACTCGCTGCGCTCGTTCCTCGCGATGACAGCCTAACCTCCCTAACCCACGGTTAACGAATATACGGATAACGAATAACGCTTTCCCCTTAACCCTTCAACCCTTAACATCCAAAAACTCCCCAAACATCACATCTCTCAGGCGTATTCTTCGTCTTTAATATTGTATTCTTCCAATTTATTGTACAGCGATTTACGGCTGATGCCCAAAATGGTCGCTGCCTTCATCTTATTGCCGCCGACCATGCGTAAGGTTTGCACAATGGAAACCCGTTCGATTTCAGGCAGAGATGTTCCGGTTTTCAGGCGAATTTCTTCGGCTGCCGGTTGTAAAATCAACGGAGGTAAATCCTTGGGTAATATTTTTTCTTTGGCCTGAATCATGGCGTGCACAACCACATTGCGTAATTCGCGGATATTGCCAGGCCAGGTGTAATTCTGCAAAATTTCAAGCGCTTTGGCGTCAACGGCTTCCACATCGGTTTGATATTTTTTGTTGAACTCCTGCATAAAATAACGCACCAAAAGCGGAATGTCCGATTTGCGCTTGCGTAAAGGCGGTAGGTCGATGCGGTACACATTCAAACGATAATATAAATCTTCGCGAAATTTCTTTTGATTGATTAACTCCATCAAATCCACATTGGTGGCGGCCACAATGCGCACATCAACATCAATCGATTTGGAACTTCCGACCCGTTCGATGCGATTGGTTTCCAGTACGCGCAATAAAGCAATTTGCGTGGATTCAGGCATGGTACTCACTTCGTCCAAAAACAAGGTACCGCCGTCGGCTTCTTCAAATTTCCCTTTGCGCTGTTCCGTAGCGCCGGTAAAGGCCCCTTTTTCATGACCGAACAGTTCGGAAATAATTAAGTCCTTGGCAATGGCGCCCGTATTCACGGCAATAAACGGTTTGTCCTTACGATGCGAAGCATTGTGAATGGCGCGGGCCACCAATTCCTTGCCCGTACCGCTTTCGCCGCTAATTAAAACCGGCACATCGATATTGGCAATTTTTCGGATGCGCTGAGCAATCTGTTTAATGGGTTTGGATTGGCCGACCATTTCGCCGAATAGCAGAGGAATATCCGTTTTTTGCGGATGTTTCCAGCCCTGACTTTTTAAGGCCCGACGCACCACTTCTTTTAATTTGACCGGATCGATGGGTTTGGGCATGTAATCCAGCGCACCCAAATGCAAGGCTTCCACGGCATGTTCAATGGAACCGTATCCCGTAACCATAATGACCTTAAGCAACGGATCGTAATCGTTGATCATCTTCAGCAATTCCATGCCGTCAATCTTTTGCATTTTGTAGTCGGTAATGACCAAATCGTACGCATGGCGGCGGATCAGATCCATAGCCCGTTCGGCCCCTTCGGCTTGATCCACCAAATAGCCCTCATCTTCCAGCAACAAAGCCATGCCTTCGCGATGCGCATCGTCATCGTCGATAACCAGTAAACGCGGTTGACTTTCCATTTGCTTCCTATTTTACACCCTATTAAAGCTTAATTTAATTATCGTAAAATTTTTAAATGAAAATAGGTTAAAATATGATTCGCTGCATTGATGCAGGTTACAAGGTTCATTTTTTGCCAAACGAGTCAAATTTTTATTTTGGGCGAATTACATAGTTGGTCACCCGAATGGGCTTTGGCTCTTGCGGAACTAAAACGGTGCCGCTTTGCCAACCAAAGCATCGCTTTTTCAATTGTGCAAAAAACGATTTCGCCACGGCACGATTCGGTTCGGCTAAAATAATGCGACCTCGCGGGTTTAAGAAATTTTCAAACATATTCATCAGCGGTTCGAAAAAACGCTCTTCGTACAAAACATCCGAGGCAACAATGCAATCAAAGCGTTCGTTCAAATCGGGATGACGCCAGTCCAATAGTTTGGTTTCGGGTTCCGGTAACCCGTTCAGTTGAAAATTTTCCTGACAGATTTTCAAGGCTTCCGGCTCGTAATCCGTTAAAAGTAATTTTTTAGGGTTAAGCTTATGCAAAACAATGGATGTCAGCCCTAAGCCCACGCCCAATTCAAGTACCGATTTCCGACGAATTAATTCCGGTTGATCGACCAGAAAGCGGGCCAAACCCAAAGCCGAAGGCCAAAGTTCGGCCCAATAGGGCAGACGCTCGTCTTTGTTGAATTCTTCGTCACTGACCTGTTCAATCAGTTCATCCAAATTGGTGACCCGTTTTAGCCGGATGGTAAAATCACCGAATTGATGCGTTTCGATTTTAAAGCGTACATCCATGTTCTTGCCTTTCAGCCCGCCAATTCCCGTAAAAATCGATGGATACTTTCCGCCGCCCGCTGCGAAGCGCCCGGCTCGCCCAATTTTTGCCGCACAATCAGCATCTTCTCCCTAATGGCCAAATTCTTTTCAGGATTGAGAAAATCACGCAAAAGTTCGGCGGCCCGTTGCGGCGTAAAATCATTTTGGATGAGCTCCGGCGCAATCTCTTCTTCGGCCACAATATTGGCCAGACCGATATGTTTGACTTTAACCAGTAAACGCCCCAGCCAATAGGTTAATGCATTCACGTGGTAAACAATAACCATGGGTACGGCAAAATAGGCCGTTTCCAGGGTCGCCGTTCCCGAGGCGACCAAAGCGGCATCCAGGGTCGGTAAAAAGGTGTGCATCGGTTCCTCGGTCACTTCAACGGTCAAATTCCACGGACGCAAAATGTCCCGGTAAATTTCCGCAGACAAATGAGCGACCTTGAGAAGGCGCACCCGTTGAATTCGTTTCTCTTTTTGCAAAAGGAATGCCGTTTCCAACATTTTGGGCAGCAAGGTTTTTACTTCGTTTTGCCGACTGCCGGGCAGTAAACCCAACACTTCCTTTCCCGGCTGCAGCGCTTTGAATTCGGCCGGCAAATGCGCGTGATGCTTATCCACCAAAGGATGCCCCACGTATTCGGCCTCCACGCCGTGCCGTGCGTAAAAGGCTTTTTCAAACGGGAACAGCACCAACATTTTGTCCACGTACCTGCGAATTTTCTTGACCCGTCGTTTGCCCCAGGCCCACAGTTGCGGGCTGATGTAATAAACCACGGGAATATTTAATGCTTTCAATTTGGCCGCCAATCGTAGATTGAATCCAGGATAGTCGATCAGAATGGCGCACTGCGGCCGACGTTCCTGTGCTTGTTGCACAATGGTTTTCATAACTTTTTGAATAAACGGTAAATGGCGCAGCACTTCACCCACGCCCAAAAAAGCCAATCTTTCCAAATGAAAGAGCAACTCCATGCCGCTTTGCGCCAAATTATCTCCGCCGATGCCCCAAAATTCTATTCCCGGTTCCATTTGCTTCAACGCTTTGACTAGCGCAGCCCCGTGTTGATCCGCGGACACTTCTCCGGCAATCAGTAAAATATTCTTTGGCACTGTTTAATTTCCCTTTTTCATCAATTCAAAGACTAAAACTAAAAAAAGCACGGTTTAAAAACAAATAATGGGCTTTGGGATAACTGTGTATTCACCCCAAAAATCATCTCATTATGCGCTGTAATTTTTTCGATTATCAACATGGCCAGGTGTCAATTTTGGTTCTCTTCCCGCTTCAATCAAGCGTTAAATACGAATCGGAAATTGATGATTGAAAAATATAAAAAATATATATGCGCCAAATTACATTTTTCATTTGTTTTTTGTAAAAAATATTTTTATAATGCTTTTGTCAAGGGGGACATTAGAAATATCGTAATTATAATAATTTCATCAACTTAGATATTCTACATAGTCTAATCCCCTGTTTTTTATTAAGGTACAAATATTTAAGCTTGCGAGGTAGCGTTATGGTACTTGATATGTTCAAGCATAAGGGGAAATTTACCCAAGTTGTCGGCCGCCGAAATATTAAAAATTATCAGAATCTTTATTTGCTGCTCAAGAAAAAATTGGACAACGGCGAATTGCCTCTCCATCCGGAAAATAAATATTGGGGAGACAATGAGCTTGCCCGGAATATTTATCAAAAAAAGTATTTTGTTAAAGACTTGCAGAACAACCTCATTGAACATCGTCCCGAAGAAATGTTTAATCGGGTCGCCTCCTTTATTGCGGCTATTGAAACCGATCCGCAAAAGCAGGAAGAATGGGCCGAACGGTTTTACACGTACATGTACGAAGGCTACTTTGTACCAGGCGGCCGTGTTTTGGCCGGCGCCGGCGATTTGTACCGCTTGAAAACACTTTCCAATTGTTTTGTCACCCAAATTGAAGGGGATAATATCGAGTCCATTTACAATGCGGCTTACGAATGTGCCCGTACTTATTCTTACGGCGGTGGAATCGGTACGGACCTTTCCATTCTCCGCCCCAAAGACTCCGTTGTGCACAATGCCGCCGATACCTCCACCGGCGCCGTATCGTTCATGGAACTGTTTTCGTTGACCACCGGCCTTATCGGGCAAAGCGGAAGACGCGGCGCTTTGATGCTGACCCTGGACGTTAAACATCCCGATATTATCGATTTCATTAAAGTCAAAAAAACACCCAACTGGGTAACCAAGCAAATTGTTGAGCAATTAAGCTGGACCAACCAATTCGATCAATTTCAATTGAAAGAGATCGAAAAGCAGGTCATGGAAAACACGCAGGTACGCTTTGCCAACATCAGCATCAAGGTCTCGGATGAATTCATGCAGGCCGTTTACGAGCAAAAAACCTATGGCAAGAATAAAATTTTGGTTTACAAGAAATTCAACAAAAAAACGGTTAATAATGCTTATATTGAAGAAACGCCGCACTATGCGATTCAGATTCCTGCCAAAGATATCAATGATTACGAATTATTCCACGTGTTCGGCGATTTCAGCGCCCTGAACGATTTCCTTTACAAGAATTACGAATTTCTCATCACCGAAAGTGATCTGGAAGATCCCAACAAACGTGACGTTTTCGGCGATTTGGTGTTACCGCTTGACAAAGAACCTTTTGACCTTGCGGTACGCATGAGCGGTGATTTTATGCTCTACTTCGCTTCCAAGCCGACCGGCGAAATTCGCCGTTTGATTAAGGCGCGCGAGGTATGGGATGCGTTTGTCGAGGGGAATTACAAAACGGCCGAACCGGGATTGATCTTTTGGAGTAAGAACATCAAGTATTCGCCTTCCAATTACGTTGGGCGCCCCATTTCCTGCACTAATCCGTGTGCGGAAGTGCCTCTGGAAGACGGAGGCGCCTGTAATTTGGCTTCCATCAATCTTTCGCGTATTGTTAAAAACGGTTATCAGAAAAATGCCGAAATCGATTGGGAATTATTAAAAGATGTCACCCGCACCGCCGTTCGTTTTCTTGACAATGTGGTCAGTTGGAACGAAATGTTGAATCCGTTACCCAAACAACGCGAAGCGGCGGCGGAAACACGACGCTTGGGATTGGGCATCATGGGCGCTGCCGATATGCTGTACCAATTGGGCATCCTTTACGATTCGGAAGAAGGTATTAATACCATTGAAAAAGTGATGCGCACCATTGCCAACACGGCTTATCAAACATCCGCAGCGTTAGCGGCCGAGAAAGGCCCGTCGCCCATTTTCGATTTTGAAAAATATTCGAAGAATCCGTTTTTCAAGGAAGCGCTGTCACCCGAAACGCAGGAAATGATCAAAGAAAACGGCATGCGCAATATCGCTTTGCTGGCCATTGCACCTACGGGTTCCATCAGTAATATTGTTCTGGGCTTTAAAAACGGCAACAAACATTACATGGGTGTCTCTTCCGGCATTGAACCGGTGTTTGCTCTGTTCTACACCCGTCGCGCCGAATCGTTTGGCAATCAGTTTTTCAAAGTCTTTCATTCTTCCGTTCAGGCTTACATCGATATGCACAACCTGAACGATAAAGTGATCAATGCTCTGACCGAAGCCGAACTGACCGATTATTTGCCGCCTTTCTTCTTTAGTACCGCCCACCGCATCAACGCCGAAAAACGCGTTGAAATTCAAGGGCGCTGCCAAAAGTATGTGGATCACAGTATTTCTTCCACCGTTAATTTGCCCGAAACCATTGAACCGGAAGTAATCTCCAATATTTATTTATTGGCCTGGAAGAAAGGTTTGAAAGGCATTACTATTTACCGCGACGGAAGCCGCTATCCTGTTTTACAGGTCGAAGGTCAAAAAACCGAATTTCAAAAAATGAAAGACAAATTGTACAAAATTTTGTTGTCTGATACGCAAGAAGAGGTTACATTAAAAGGAGACGATATTATTCTGACTCCGGACGAACGTCTGACAACGGTTTATCATTATTTAAAAGAAAAAGAAAAGAATAACGCTTAAAGGAGTGGTGAGCGCCATGTACAAGATCAAAGAAAACAAATTCGAAATTAAAGAAGTTAAGCACGAAGAGCCTTTGGACAACATTACGGATCATATTTTGGAACGTCCGGATGTGGTCAATGCCAAAGTGTACCGCCTGCGCAGCGGTTTTGTGCGCCACAGCGTTTACATTACCTTAGGCTACATTACGCAAAACGGCAAGAATCGGCCCATCGAAATTTTCATCAACAGCAAAGACCTGACCAAAAACGCCGAATATGCCGTGCTTACCCGTTTGATTTCGGCTATTTTCCGTAAATCTTCCAATCCGGTATTTATTTTGGAAGAATTAAGCAGCATTCACGATCCCAATGGCGGTTACCACAAAAACGGAAAATACATTCATTCGTTTTATTCGGAAATTGCCGATGTCATCGAACAATTCTTCCGTGAGATCGGTTGCATGGAGGAAGAAGACGAAGGCGATAGTGCCATTGCCCAACATGTGAATGAAATGCTGAACCCACCGCCGGAAAAGACAACGGAAGTTAACACGGAATTTTTCATTTGCCCGGAATGCAATCAAAAAACTTTGAAAATGGAAAACGGGTGTTTAACCTGTATCAATCCGGAATGCGGTTACAGCAAATGCGATGAATAATTTTTTGATTCGCTATTCTTAAAAATCATTGTTTTCAATTCAAGCCCTGTTTAGATTCTTTCGACAGGGCTTTTTTTATGATTCTTACAACAGGAGAGTACCATGACTGATGGCGGGCGGGCTGTGATTTCATTGCAGGATGTTACGTTTGGCTACCGCGAGACGCCGGTTTTGCACCATATCAACCTATCCGTTGAGCCTGGTGAAGTCATTGGCATTATCGGCCCAAACGGTGTGGGTAAATCGACATTGCTAAAAATTTTGGCGGCTCTTTACGAACCGGACAAAGGACAATATACTCTGTTCAATGCACCGCTCAAATCATGGAAACGCAAAGAGATCGCCCGACGCATCGGTTATGTGCCGCAAGGCATGGAGCTTTCATTTTCTTTTTCCGTTGGCGAGGTGGTGGCCATGGGGCGCTTTCCCTATCTTCAGGGGCTTAGCGCCATTGATGAGCAAGGGCCTGAAAAAGTGAGACAGGCTTTGCAGATGATGGATTTAGAAGGATTGGAACATCGGCTGTTTCCTTCGTTAAGCGGCGGCGAAAAACAACGTGTACTCATTGCCAGCACACTGGCTCAAGATACCGATATTTTTTTATTGGACGAGCCGACCGCCTCTCTGGATTTAAAACATCAGATTGCCATTCTGAAATTATTTAAACACTTGAGCCAAACCCAAAATAAAGCCGTTGTTTTGGTCACTCATGAAGTAAATTTGGCCTCTCAATTTTGCGATCGTTTGATTTTGTTAAATGAAGGGCGGATTGTCAAAGACGGCCGCCCGGCGGAAGTGCTGCAATTTAATTTAATTCGTGAAGTTTACGGCGTTGACGTGTACATCGACATTAATCCCTTTACCAATGCCATTTACATTTTGCCGTTTGACTTGAAGAACGGGCGTTAGAGAGGAGGATAAT
>JALWEA010000125.1:9995-15403 GCA_027039465.1 Calditrichia bacterium
TATATTCGTTATTCGGGAATCATTGTTTGTGCAGGCAGTGGTGTTCGACCGTTAATTGATGTGATTCCCAGTCTTGTCATTGCGAACGATCCCGCGAGCCTGCGAGCGGGAGAGTGAAGCAATCCCCTCCTAAGCGGTAACGGACGTAAGGGATTTTTCATACGGAACCACTTTACTATTTACATGTTGTGACGCGTCCGTCCCTCGATACGATTCTGCCTATTTCCCCCACTTTGCAAAAATTTCTCGCTGTCGGCAGAATCACTCGGGAACCGGACGCGGTCAAAGGCAACCGGTTGTCGAGTAGAGACCGCGCCAGCGGGATCGTATCGAGACACGGTTGCCGCAACAGTTCTCAGTTCTTAATTCCCAATTAACACATGTCACCATCTTAATAATCCGTGGAGCAGGCCATGGTTTCCGGCCTTAGAATGACAGCCTACCGAATGTCAAAAGTAGTTTGCACAACATCGTGGACTCAAAATTTTCACGGTAGTGCCAATGTTATTTACCGAAAGAAATTGATAGCTCATCGTTTGCTGCGATGAAATTTGCGCATGACCCGTTCGATCTCCTGAAACAATTCTTCGCTGCGAATGGGTTTGGAGACGTAGCCGTCCATACCGGCAGCCAGACACTTTTCCGCATCGCCTTTCATTGCATGGGCCGTTAAGGCAATGATGGGCATGTGGGCTCCGTTCTTTTCGCTTTCTCTGATTTTTTTTGTGGCCTGAATACCGTCCATGACGGGCATTTGCACATCCATCAAAATCAAATCGTATTCATCTTGTCGCAGTTTCTCCAATGCTTCCTGCCCGTTATTGGCCATTGTAACCTGATTGCCCGCTTTTTCCAACAGACGGCGCGCTAATTTTTGATTCACGGGATTGTCTTCGGCTACCAAAATTTTGTACATGGGATTTAATTCGCGCACCAAATATTGGGTTACCAAAGGCGGCTCTTTTTTGTCTTTTTCTTTAAGTTTGGAACGTCCTAGGGTAACTTGAATGGCATTTAAAAATTCGGTCAGTTTAACGGGCTTGGGCAAGTAAGCATCAATGCCGATTTTTAAACAACGGGCGCTGTCACCGCGCATACCGCTTGACGTGAGCATCATAATGGGAATGGATCGCCCCTGGGGCATTTTACGTAAATTCTCGGCAAACGCAAAACCGTCCATTTCCGGCATTTGCGAGTCCGTGATAATCAAATCGAATTGGGCGTCGTTCTTTAAAAGATTCAAGGCATCGGCGCCGCTTTCAGCCGTGACAACTTCCATCCGGTTACGTTCCATGATGTTTTTCAGATAGTGCCGATTGATGGGATTATCGTCAACCAATAAAACGCGTTTTCCCTGAACATCTTCGATTTGAATAGACTTAATCGCCTCACTCGTTTCATCTGCGGTTTGCAGCTCCAGCGTAAAGTAAAAAGATGTCCCCGGCCCGCCCTTTTTTTGATGCGCAAAGGACGAAGGGCTTTCCAGCCAAATTTCCCCACCCATCATGTGCACCAAATTCTTGGTAATCGTTAGTCCCAATCCGGTGCCGCCGTACTTGCGGGTGGTTGATGAATCGGCTTGCACAAAAGATTCAAATATCTTTTTTTGCTTCTCCGGAGGAATGCCGATGCCGGTGTCGTGCACCGCACATTTCAGACGGACTGTTCGGCCTTTCTTTTCCAATAATTCCACTTGAAGGACGATTTGCCCCTCTTTGGTAAATTTAAGCGCATTGCCGATCAAATTGGTTAGTATCTGACGAATACGTACCGGATCTCCTTTAAGAAAAATGGGTACTTTCGGGCCGATGGAATAGACCAAACTTACCTTACTCGTGGCGGCTTTAATGGCCATTAGTTTGACCATATCGCCGATCATATCAAAAAAATTAAAATCGACTTGTTCAAGATCGAGCCTGCCCGCTTCGATTTTGGAAAAATCGAGAATATCATTGATGATGGTTAAAAGGGTTTCGGCCGATGATTTTACAATGGATAAATACTCTTTTTGTTCGGGATTTAAGGGCGTGTCCAAGGCCAAATCCGTCATGCCGATAATACCGTTCATGGGCGTGCGAATTTCATGGCTCATATTGGCTAGAAATTCACTCTTTGCTTTATTGGCTTCTTCCAGTTCTTTTTTCGCCTTTTCTAGTTCTTTGGTCTTTTGCAGTAATTCATGGTTTTGCAACAGTGTTTTCCAATATTCCCTGTTTAGTTTTTTTATCACAAAACTCAGGTAAATATAAAATACGCTGAGCAATAAGCCCCAGGCCAAAAATTTGGTGCCGCCAAAAAAGAAAGCAACAAAAATAACCGGAAGCAATAAAACGGAAATATAGGCTTGACTCAAGCGATAGTACGGGGCCAATGCCGAGATTCCTCCGGCCCCAAGGCCGCTTAAAATCACCAATAACGTCAATGTGTTCAGATCCAGACCGTAATAGGATAGCGAAAAGGCAGCCAGCCAGCCCCACAATGTGGCGATGCTGATTGTCAAGCCGGAAAATAAATTTCGCCATAATTTTCCGTACCGGCGTAAATTTTTCTTCAAAATCAGCGAGATAAAAACCCGTGTCGTACTTAATACCACGACCGCTCCGAAAGTAATCCAAAAAAGCGCGGGGAAATCGGTGGGAATTGTGGTGGTGAAATACAGAATGATCAGAATAACCACATACATTAAAGGGCCGGATTTGGAACGCTGCTCCATCTCCGATAGCGAGGTTTCGTTCAATGTATTAAGAATGTTTTCTCTGTGCGAAAACTCAAATTGTTTTCGAATAAATTTTGGTATCATGTCTTGCTCTAGTACGTTAACTCATAAGAAAATTATCGGAACGTAGCCCATGAACAAAAGAAAAATCATTAAAATCGGCAGGTATCGTTTATTTTCGGGCAATTTTTTATTTTAAAGAAAAGAATGTTTACGAAATATATCCGTGGTTTTTCCTAATGCAGTACACGCCGTATGACAATCAAATGGCGACGATAATAAGGATCGTTTAATTTGTTAATCACCACGCCCCGGCTGCGCGAAGCATGCACAAATCGGCCGTCTCCCAAATACACAGCGACATGCTCGATGCCTTCTTCGCCTTTAAATCGAAAAAATAGCAAGTCACCTGGTTTTAAATAGGGGGCATGCACGGCGTAACCCAAGGTACGTTGGGCCGCTGCGTTGCGAGGTAACTTCAAATGAAAGACTTCCCGGTATAATTGCACGGCCAAACCGGAGCAATCGATGCCGGTACGATCGTTCCCGCCATACCGATATGGAACGCCCAACCAGCGTTCGGCGGCTTGCTGCAAACGGTTTTTGCCCTGCAAGTGAGCAGATGAGTGATTCGATCGTTCGGCGGCAAAACGCAAGGAAGAATGGCAGGAAATTAAAACAAGTAAAAATAATGCCGAAAGCACGATTCGTATTTTCATACGATTACCAATGGCGGTTTTTAATCAGGAGCGTTAATTCTTCAAGCAGATTACGGTGTTGATTTTGGGGTAAACTCTTGAGGGCCTTTAAAGCCGCATCATAATAAGAGTTGAAAAGATTGCGCACTTCATCCGCTACGGAGCTTTCGATCAGCGCTTGTTTGAATTCTTCAAACGACAATTTCTCCAAATTCACGGAAGAGCGTTGTTTTAAAAGAATAGTCAGAATGGTCTGTTTGTGCTGACGGTAATCGCTGCCCACATGCTTGCCGAGGGTTTGTTCGTCGGCCATGGTATCCAGCCAATCATCCTGCACCTGAAAGGCCATGCCCAAGGCATGCCCGAAATTGCGCAAAGCGCCGATTTGTGCTTCGGAGGCCTCAGCCGACAAACCGCCCAGTTCACAGGCTAGTTCAATGAGAACAGCGGTCTTACGTCGAATCATTTCAAGATAGCGATCATAGCTTACCCGGCTTTGCTGCTCAAACATTTTATCCAGACCCTGTCCCTCGCAAATTATCAGCATCACATCGGCAAAACGGCGGGTCATGCGCAAAAGGTGGCCGGAAGAACTTCGCAGCAGTTTCTGAAAAGCCAAACCCATTAAACCGTCGCCCGCTAAAATGGCCGTGCCCACATCCCATTTTTCGTGTACCGTAGGCTGACCGCGACGCGTGGCATCATTATCCATAATGTCGTCATGTACCAAGGTGAAATTGTGCAGCAATTCCACGGCCGCCGCCGGGTAAATGGCCTGCTCAAGTTCTCCGCCGCAAGTCAGGGCGGACAAAATAGTGAGCAAGGGTCGGATACGCTTTCCGGGCAACTGCAAAACGTAATGAATGGGCTCATAAAAAAGGGGAATTTCTTCCCCTTCACCCACATTGTTCATGTTTTCTTGTAAGACATCAAGAAAGGGCTGGAGTTTGGCAAAAAATATTTTTTTCTCTTCGGACATTAATATTCAAACCGATTCTTAATAATATCATAAATTTCTTCACTGGTTTTGGCCTGCAAAATGGCTTCCCGCATTTCTTTGTTTTTTAAATTGCGGGAAATAACCGCCAGTGTTTGAATGTGCGGGCCGGAAGTATCACGGGGCGAAAGAACCAAGAAAATAATATTGGCCGGTTTACCGTCCAATGATTCGAAGTCCACACCTTCCGGTTTAACGCCCATGGCAATTTCCAGACGTTCCACGCCGTCGGTTTTGGCATGAGGAATGGCTAGCCCGTTTTCCAGTCCCGTGCTTAAATAACCTTCCCTAGCCAATACATCCTGGAGGGCAACTTCCCGATCGCGCAGATGATTATTCTTGTGCAACAAATCCAACAATTCTTCGATAACCTGAAATTTCGTCTGTCCTTTTAAATGCGGTGTAATATGTTCCTTTGGTAAATGCTCGTACAGTTTCATCATTCCTCCAAATCTGTATGTTTATGAAATATATCCAATTATTAAAATCTTGTCAAACGATAGCCGCATAAATTCGCGCTTTTCAGCTATCCGTAAAGGGATTATTTCTAACAAATCGACGAAATAAATAATTCTTGCAATTATTCCCAACATTGACATTGGGCAAAGGTTTAAATTTAAATGTTTTTTCAGAATAAAAATTTTTATTTTTATATTTTCATTATTAGTTTATATTTTCGATTTTTCTGTTTGCCTGACGCTAAAAACGGGTGAACGCCGAACCATTTAACGATCAGAGGAATAACGATGTTAAGCATGTACGAAATTATCCGTAAAAAACGGGACGGACAAAAACTGACCGACGAAGAAATTCGTTTTTTCATCCAAGGTTATGTAAAAAACGAAATACCGGACTATCAGATGGCAGCTTTATTGATGGCCATGTTTTTACGCGGCCTGGATCAAGATGAATCCAATAGCTATACGGAGGCCATGCTGCATTCCGGAAAAATTATCGATTTAAGCGACGTGCCTGGCATAAAAGTGGATAAACACAG
>JALWEA010000126.1 GCA_027039465.1 Calditrichia bacterium
CGGGATGAGTGCGTGGGCTGTCGTTAAAGAACTGGCCATACCTTTATTTTCCAAAGCCCGGTTGATTTTTAAGCGAACTTCTTCGATATGAAACGGTTTGGTCAAATAATCGTAGGCACCTTTTTTAATGGCCTCCACGGCCGTCTCAATGGTCGGATGTGCCGTAATCATCAAAAAGACGATTTTTTTGTTTTCCGAACGTACCCGTTTCAACAATTCAATACCGTCCATTTCCGGCATGTACAAATCGGAAAGCACCACATCGATCGGTTCTTTCCGAATTATTTCCAGCGCTTCTACGCCGTTGGAAGCAACATGAGGAATGTAATCCAAACTTTTAAGCACTCCGGCTAAGGTTTCGCGAACTTCCTGTTCATCATCCACAACCAATACGTGTTTTGTTTCACTCATGAATTTTATTCTCCGTTTAATTAAAATGGTTAATAGCTTAGGCCGTTAACACAAAACATTCATCTTTATTTCAAATTTATAGTATCGGATCAAATGGCATCGATGTTTAGCTTTTTTATTTCAAAATCCGGCTTGTTTTTTATTTGCGACAAATAGGTTTTAAAATTCGCCCATTCAAATGTTTTCAGCAAATAACCGACTTTCGAAAGATTCCGCTTGATATTACCGTAATGACGCAACGACTGCAAACGTCCCAACGGAACTTTAGGTTGCTGCGCATCGAATTCCCACGGATGCATGTAAATGATCGCGGGGAATCCGTTTTTATTGAAACGCCGAATGGCCATTGTGGTAAAACGCAAAGGGAACAACCTCAAATAGCCGCCGCCGCCAAAGGGGAAATTCTTCCCGAAAATACGCAGAGTCGGCATCGGGAACTCCACGATCTTCGCCCCTGTTTTGGTCTCCACTTCAAAAACGGTTCGGGGTGCCTCGGGAACGCCGTAGCGGTCATGCCAAATGGGATAAATGGATGAATCGTATTTTAAACCGGCCTCCGCCAGCACATCAAACACCCAGAAGGTTTGCCGGGTTACCGAAAATGTGGGCGCCCTGAATCCCAAAATTTCCTGCCCCGTAATGTCTTGCAATATTTTGACGGATCGCAGCAAATCGTCTTTGAAAGTTTTTGGCTCCAACTTGGTCGCCATACGATGGCCGTAACTGTGGGTGGCCACTTCATGCCCGCGTTCGACCAATTGCCGAACGAGCTTGGGATGATGCTCTGCCACCCAACCCAAAACAAAAAAAGTAGCCCTGGCATTTCGTTCATCAAACAAATCCAAAAGGCGCTCTATCAAAGGTACAATGCGCGAAGGTTGATCATTCCATGTCTCAGGGGGAAATTGATGCTGCAGTGCTTCCGGATGGAACCATTCTTCAACGTCAACGGTCAAGATATTTTTCATCATCATTCTCATTCATTCCAACGATTAAACATAAACACAATAACGTTTGAATGCCGGAAAAGATTCCGATATTTCGAAACGTTTCGGCTAATGCCAAAGAATTTATTCGGCTCGCACTTCCGGATATTATTGCGTTTAAGTAAAAATAAACGAAATTATATAAACATCATTCTGATTTATCGGTAAAAAATAAAAAAAGTTTGGCATAAAAAACAGGGTACAGCCAAATATTAAACCGGGGATACATTAAGGCTGCACTTTTAACTTGGCAAAAGCCCGAGGCGATTTTCCTTTGCGATTCTTAAAGGAACGACTGTAACTGGAAAGCTCACTGTAACCGAGCAAACGTGAGACGCTTTTGACATCCATTTTCCAATCCAAAAAGAGCAAGTTCTCATAGTAATTCAGCACCTTCTGCATAAAGCCACGAAAAGTTTGGCCGGTCTCACTTTTGAATAATTGGCTAAAATATCCCGGTGTAATTTTTAAATATCGGGCAATGTGGAAAATGTCACAGTTTTGCAATTCATTGGTTTCGATAAATTCCATAACTTTTTTCATACGGGGTGAAAGCTTGTTGTAATCGATGCCCATTTTCTCGTAAGGAATGCGACGCCAATGATTTTTCAGTAAGATTTCAACAACCTGGGCCAAGTGCTGCTTCCGCTCTTCACCGACAACAAAATACAAATCTTCCTGAAGATCCCAAACCGTATCTTGCGACAGCATTAAGGAATGGCTATAAAAAATAATCGGGAATCTCGGGACTTTTTCACCTTTAAATGTCCGAATCAAAACCTGTTCTTCACCTAATCTGTCGGTAATAAGAAACAACAGATTATCCAAATATTTTTCATTGAAAACATCCGGATCATCACCGGTTTTAATTCGAATGGATTTAAACGTTTTTAGAACCTGCAAACATTCGCTAATCAAATCGCTATTTTCAAAAGAAATAATTCCGTAGAACATAATCCCAATCTAATTAAAATAACCGGTATCATAATACGTAAATCGGGATCATGCCTTTGTGACTAATTCAACGAATCCATTTGATTTTTATTGGGAATAAAATAAGGGAGAAAATCTACTATCGGACGATTATTAATTTACCCCGAACCGTTTTGTCTCGGGTTTTTATTTGGTACAAATAAAGGCCGGAATGCACCTGCTTGCCGTTGCCGTTCTTGACATCCCATTTAAAAATAGGCCCGTGAACTTCCTTTTTCCAGACCAAATCGCCTAATAGATTGTAAATGAAAATGGTTGCTTTTTGTCCGAGATTGGTAAAGTAGATACCATCGCCGGATTCCGCATCATTTACTTTGAAAGGAATAGGGAATACATTAACTCCTTCGATCTTCTGTCCCGTTTTAAAGACAGAATCGGGATTGGTGATGACCATACCCTGCTGATCCACGGAAACGACGCGAAAATGATAGGTTTCGTTGGGCTTTAAATTTTCAAGAACCGCATGGTGCTCGGTGGTAAATTCCGCCTCGGCCTGGGTCGATTGGTCAAAACTCCAATCCAAACTATATTCCAAATGATCTTTGGTGGGCATACTCGAATGCCAATCCAAATGTATCACCGTACCGCTGCCAAACGGATGCACATCCACCCCGGCCGAAATGCTTCCCGCCCGCACCCGCAAGATAAAAATCGCCACAGCCTGAGCACCCGCTTTGTCCGTTGCCCTAAGCATGAACGTTTCCTGCCCGTGAAAGCCCTGCGGGGCAAAAAAAGTGGCCCGCAGATCATTTAAGTAATAGCCAATAAAACTCTGCGGATTGTTAAGCAATTCCACCCGTTGCAAATCGTCGTAGCCATCCGGATCGCTTAAATACTGCGACAAATCCATCGTAAAATAGGTTCCGGCTAACATTGTTTCGTCGGGAATGGGCCGAATTTCCGGCGGATCATTTACGGGTTCCACAACCACTTCAAGCGTATCATAATCAAAATGGCCTTGCGGATCCGTTGCCTTTAAAATGATCGATTCTTGTCCGTTCCAATTGGCAACAGGTTGAATGACCAATTCCGCGGCACCGGCATTCAAATGCGCGCCTAAATACGAAGGTGCTTCGATTGACCAGCTAATTTCATTACTTTCATTATCCGGATCCTTAACATGGGACTTCAAAGAAACGGTGCGTTCCTGATCCTCTTCCAGATGCAAACTGTCCAAATTCACAATGCGGGGCGCTGTTTGCAGATTTTGTCGGTAAACCAAAACCTCAGTTGTATCGGCGGCTCCGGCAGCGTCTTGAACAATGAGCTTTACTTTTTGGCTACCGTACCAGTCCTGAGCGACCCGAAACGTAATTGTTTCGCTTTTAACGGAAATTTGCACTGTTCCGGCGGAAAATACGCGTAAGTACAAATTGTTAACCGCATCATCCACATCCGAAAGATATTTTCGATAGGCAATGCTTTTGGGATTGGTACGTGATAAATCCACAGCGGGAAATTTTTTAAACTGCGGCGGATCATTGACCGGCAAAACATTAACCGTAACTTGCGCGCTATCGGTATGCTGATCCGGATCCATGACTTTAATCCAAAATTTTTCACTGCCAAACCAGTTGGAATCGGCTTTTAACGTAACGGTTTTGTTGACGTAATCAATTTGGTAATGGATATTATGATTCCCCCGGACTTCCCAGTACAAATTGGCCAGCGGCGTATCTTTGTCGCTAACGTAATCATTCAAACGAATCACGTCGCTTTGGTCTTCATTGAAAATAATTTCAGGGAAAGCGGCCAATTGCGGGGCATAAGAAACTTTTTCCACATGCACAACCAATGTATCGGATGCCGTTTTGCCGTCCGGGTCTTGGACCGAGACCTTAATGTATTCAAATCCGCCCCAATTTTGCGGACTTTGAATGGTCAGCCGATGCGTCTCTTGAGCAAAAGAAACGGTAACGTGCGAATAATTGCCAAACTTCCATTGCAATTCGGTTTTGGAATTATCCACATCCCAAACATAATCATCCAAATCCAAAACAGCCGTCGTATCCGGATGCATTCGGATATTCGGCAACTTGGCTA
Source organism: Calditrichia bacterium (assembly GCA_027039465.1). GTDB lineage: Bacteria > Calditrichota > Calditrichia > Calditrichales > Calditrichaceae > Caldithrix. The sequence continues at coordinate 4,434 of JALWEA010000126.1, forward strand.
AAACCGGAGCATCATCCACAGCCTGCACAACAACTTTAAACGAGGTACTGTCGATTAAACCCGTTTCATCTTTCACATCCACTTTAACTTCCGCCTGCCCGTACCAATCCTTATCAGGTATGATGTTCAACAGGCTGTCCTTTAATTCCAATTGCAAATGGTCAACTTGTTCAACGGAAAACGTAAGTGTATCATTCGGAGAATCAGCATCCTGAATGTAATGAGCCAAATTGACCTGCACCGGTGTGTCTTCCTGCGTTTCAACTTGAGGAATCGTTGTAAAAACGGGCGGTTGATTGGAGTACTTTGCCCGAATGGTCATGGCGGCCTGATCGAACAAATGGTCGGGGTCGGTGACCTTAAAAATTCCTCGTTCCGAACTATTCCAATTCGACGGGGTTTTAATCGTCACCGTATGGGCCGATCTTGATAA
>JALWEA010000127.1 GCA_027039465.1 Calditrichia bacterium
CAAAGAAGTTGGTCGTGGCTTTACGCTTGAAAAGAAGATTGGTGTGGGCCAAATTTTGCAAAGTATCTTTGGGTTGAATTAAGGGAAAGGTATTTTCTACAATGAAGACTTTCGGTTTGCAGTCGCTTGAATGCCAATAGGTGGTCTTCCCTTCCTGCTTTCCCGCCAAATACAGTAAACTGTTTTCGATGAATTTCTCTAATTTGTATTTCAAACGATTGTGCGGACTAAAATCAACCATACCCCCTACGGTCAGCATAAGACTTTGCGGCGTCCGGTATTCGATAACCAGACGATTTTGCCGGTGCATGAACACAAAGGATCGTTCCACGGCTACCACCCGGCCTTGCAACGGATAACGTTTACCGAAATAACCGATGCGCGGCAAACGACTATTGACATCCAAATCCCAAACAAATGCGCCCCCGAACAAGCCGCTGAACACCGGATGCCCCAGCCAACTCTGGAATCCGCGTTCATCGAAATTCCAATCGTCTTTTACGGAAATCGTTTGCACTTCGGGTTTGCGTTTTTCAATACCGCTGCGATAGGGAATCAGCGCCGCAAAATCGGTACAAAGGATGTTTGCGCCTTGATCGTACCAATGTTTGATTTTGGCAAAATCCGCTTTCTTTAGGCGAGCCAACGCTTGCGAATCGGCGATGTGAATCCAAAGCACGCCTGTGGGTGGTTTGGCTACGGCTTGCAGCGCCACCTGCTGCACATCAAAATGCCGATTACTTTTCAACCAAGTCAAAATATTTTGATCGGCCTTGCTTAAATGATCATCCGACGTTAAATAAGTAACTTTGGTTTTTGAACCGTTGCAGGCCAGCAAAAACGCCAGCAGCAGCGGCCACCAATATCTTAGCAAACTTCTCATTGGTTTGCCCCTTGCTTTTTCATTTCCGGCGTCCCGTTTGCCGGGTTTAGCGATTTGCATTGTTTCCGTAACAATCAATCAAGACCCGGGCCATGATTGAATCCCAAATGTAATTCGGTGGACTTTCCTGCACGGGAAAATCCGCACTGTACGATTCCCAAAAACGATGATTCTTTTTCAATTGAGTGGTTACGGCAAGCATCATTTTATCTTTGACCCGAGAGGCCAATTTAGTGTAGCCATAATTTTGCAATCCCCGAAACACCATGTAATCCCACAACAGCCATACCGGCCCGTTCCAATGGCAGCAACCGTCAACAAAAGGCGAATAATCGGGATCCGCAGCAGAAAGCGTAGGAATGCCGTACTTGCGCCAAAAGGTATTCGGATTGGTTAAATGTTCCAGCAAAGCTTTGGCCTGTTTCTTTGTTGCCACCATGGCCCACATTGGTAAAAAACCGATAATTTCCTGCCGCTTCAAACTTTGGCCTTCGAAACGGAAAGAATGATCGTACATATTAATATGGTAATAAAAACGATCTTGCGCATCAAACATGTAGCGATTAATCAATTCGGCCGTACGCTTGAATTTTTGCTCCCATTCTCTTTGCCCCGCTTCGTCGCCCAATTCTTTGGCCATTAACGAAAGGTAGCGCATTTCATTGGCAACCTGACATGTCAAATCCAAATCGTCCAAATCATGGGAAATATCACGACCCTCGTCTTGCCCTTCGGAGAAAAGCTGAAACACCACATTCCAACCATCGCGTACATTCTCGATAATTCCGTACGGTCCCCACTCGAACATGCCGTCTTTGTTTCGGTCGCGTTCACGTTCCAAATAACGAACGTATTTTGCCCCGGCACGATAAGCGTCTCGTAAAAAGACCCGGTCTTTGCTTACCCGATAGATTTCCCAATTGGTCCATGAGAAGAACGGAGCGGAAGTTGTACCCTGCCCGTTGTGCGGATAAACCTGCGGGCCTCGCGGGCCGACACGATAGGGAATCAATCCGTCCGGATATTGCTGTTCCATGTAAATACGCTGAGATTGCTGCGCGGACTTGGCATCGACAAAAACATAACTCAACATGGAAAGCGATTCGTGCATAACCTGATGCCCGTGTCCCCAACCCCAAATCGGATTGCGGGAAAATACGTAATAATTGAACTTCGTTTTGCCGCGCGGCGGAAGCATACATTGCCGCACTAGGTTAAAAGCTCCCAAATAAACCATCTTCTCCGAACGGTTCAGTTTAAGGCGCGGAATGTGTTTGAATAAAGCAAGATTTTGATCGACGAACGTCTGCAGATTTACTTTTAACGCATCATGAACATCCGTACGCATCTGAGCCAACGGTTTTCGCGCATCCTGCACCCCTCGCACAAAACGGATGTGTTTACTTTGCCCGGGTTTTAAAACCATGCTTTTTTGCAAAGCCAGCAAACGTTTAAAGCCCTTTTTCACTTCATTTAATTTTTTTACGTAGAATTGAACCTTGCTGGCCCGTTTGGCGGCAAAATAAAAATCTTGTAAGCGGCAGCCGTTGTAGGCGCCGTAACTATCCAAAGACTCATTGCAACATAGCAAATTGCGAAACTGTGTCGGATAATCCCGATTTTTGTACAAATTGCTAAATGGCCGCGTTAACGGTTCGTGATGGGTAAACAAATAACCGTGATCCTTCTCGGAAAAACCCACTATTTGCAATGAGGCATCCGGCAGGTACAGGACAGGGAATAAATCGATCCGGAATTCTCGGGAAGAACGATTGTGAATCCGCAAATCAATGACGGCTGCTCCCGAACTGTAAACAAAAAAGGTCTCTTGCACGGCTAGGCCTTCAAAAGGGGAATAATTCAAAACGGCCATGTCCGGAAAAGAGGCGATCACTGCCGGCGGTCGGTAAAAGTCCCTGGTTTGATCAATCACAATATTATTGATTTTCCAAATAACGGTAAAAATCCCGGCATACTGGCTGCTATAACTAACAGGCTGATCCGGTGTAAAATAATTCATAAAATAGGCTTTGTCGGCAAAGAAGCGCGAGCGCTGTAATGAAGCGGCATAGGTGGTAAACAAAGGATCATCGCCTTTTGCCTTTAGAATAAAATATGGATCTTTAATTTGAATCTGTGCAAATAAGTCGGCGGCCGCCAGCCAAATGAATAAACCGATGCTTATGCGTTTAAATAAAAACATACTGATCTTCCGTGTATTTTTAATCGAAGTAATTCCTTTAACGGTTAACATCCAACAGCATGCGATTAATGATGCCCGCCCAAATATAGGTACGATGGTAACCGGCCCAATGGGCGTCGGGACTGTAAAATTCCCACAGATTGTGATTCTTTTTTAGAACGGCAATCATATTGTCGGCTACTTTGTTGACCAAAGCGCGGGCCAAATCCTTGTACCCGTATTTCAACAGACCAACCACAATCAAATAATTCCATTCCACCCAAACTGGCCCGTTCCAATAACCTTGCGGATTGTAATAGGGATCATCCGCGGCCAACGAGGGAACGCCGTATTTACGCCAAAATTTGCTCGTATCGGTTAACGCTTTTACCAAACGTTCGGCTTGCGCTTTGCCTGCAATGCCTGCCCACAGCGGTAAAAAGCCGATGATTTCCTGCCGTTTTAAATCGTTTTTGGTTTTAAACGTGAAATCGTTGTCGCGTTTGTCCACATGGTAATAAAAACCGGTTTCATTATCCCAAAACGTTTGGTTGATTTTGGCGGCACGCTGTTTGGCTTCTTTTTGCCAATAATCCGCTTCCTGTTTCTTTCCCAAAGCGCGCGCCATTTGGGTTAATGATTTGGCTTCCATAACCAGCATGCAATTCAAATCCAGCGCTTCAAAACGGGCAGGCCAACCTACCTGATCCCAAACGGCCACCTCGCCGTCCCGCACCGATTCCAGCACGGCATGACCGCCCCATTCGCACAAACCGTCGCCGTCTTTATCCCGATGGGTCACAAAATAGCGGTACAATTTCTCCGAAGAAGAATACATCTCCCGCAAAAACGTTGTGTCTTTTGAGATGGAATAGACCTGCCAGTTTTCCCAGGCGTACCAAGGCGCCGAACAGGTTAACTCTCCTTTGTACTTAATGGTCTCGTCCAAATAGGGACCCGTGCGGTAATTGATGTAACCGTCCGCATGTTGCCGTTCCTTAAAAATCCGTTGCGAATCCATAGCGCTTTGGGGATCGAGCAAGGCGTAAGCCATCATGGACAAACTTTCGTGGAACACCTGACCGCCGTGTCCCCAGCCCCAGGTCGGTTCCCGCGAAAAAACATAATAATTAAAATGACACTTCCCCTCCGGCGGCAAAAATACCTGACGCATCATATTAAAAGCGCTCCAGTAAAGCATCTGCCGATCCCTGTCCGTTACCGGTAGATCGGGCGCCTTTGAAAGCAGCGCTTCATCCTTTTGTAAGTAATGCTTGAAATCAAGATTTAACAGGGAATTGGCATGTTTGAGAATTTTCTTTTGTTCCCTTTCGTCTTTGGCAAAGGCCCGCACCACACGGAAACGGAAACTTTGGCCTGCAGCCAAAGTGACTTGTTTTTGCAACGAGAGTACGCGAACAAAATCCGTAACATCGGTCTTAATCTGATCGGGATATTTCATGTCGGTTAAAAAATCGCTGCCGAAAATATTGGTCAATTCGCGGGTTGGCCTGCTCATTTGCCCCGACGAATCAACCGCAGTAACAAAGTAGCCGTAAATTTTATCCCCTTGAATATTTTTATCGGTGTAAAAAGCATGTTTAATGTTTTTGGCCACGCACACATAAAAGCCTTCTTTGCGATAATCCCGACGATAGACGTTGTAAGACATAGCCGGATTCTTTGTCCAGTACAAACGTATTTCCGTGCCGTTACCCCAAACATCTTTGTGAAAGTTGGCAGGTGGTGGAGGCAAAGACATTGCTTTAAATACGGCATCTTTGTGCAGCTCATGTTGGCGCCGCAAATCACCCATCTTCCCCGTAACAACAGCCGCTTCGGCGCCTTTGCGACGAAACAGACGAATCGTAAAAGAAGTCCCCTGTTTAAGATTTTTAAAATTACCCAGTTCAATGCCGTAATACCACCGGGTGCTGTTTAGCTCCGTACTGCCCCAACACGGTGCTGTTTCCGTTAATACCGTATCCGTATTGTCCTTGAAATAGACCAACATTCTTGGAGCTTGGGAGACGGGTTTTGTCCGATTAAACTTGAGCGATCCGCGAACCAAATACTTCTGTTTCTTTTTCAAAAACACCTGTCTCGGAACGGAAACATTGCCCCATTGATATTGACGAAAACTTTTCATTTCATCAGGCGTCATGGAAGTTAGAAAGGCATCGTACAGAGTATCGAGGTAGGGAATATGGTGTTGAAGTGTCCAGGCGTCGGGCAGCTCTTCGTGTGTAAAGGTAATGGCATTATTTTCCGGCAAAAAGCGAACGTTGTCAAACACGCGGTAATTGTTTTTTAGAAACGAATAGATGGTAAATGAAACAGGCTGCCCGCTCACATTGCTGATTCGAATATCTTGCAAAGCCGATCGGGAGCTGTAAACAAAAAACGTAATTTCAACTTTTAAATTTTTAAAGGGATAATACCGATAAGCAACCATATCCGGGTAAGAAACCGTAATTACGGGAGCACGAAACATATCTTTCAAAGCATAGACAAAGTGTGCGCCCTGCTTAAAGGCCAAGCACCAATCTCCGGCCTTATCCGTCGTTAAATCCGCGCCGCGAGTAGAATCGTAGTAAAGGAGATGATAGCCTTCGTCAAGGGTAAATTCCGAACGCTCCATGGCGGCAGCGTAAGTGGTGTACAGAGGATCGTCTTTTGTAGCCTGCAAATGCGACAGGAAAGGCTTTTCATTTTGGGCGAAACCGGAAGCGGGCAATAGAATCGAGATGAAAGATAACAGTACAATGGCTAAATAATCACGCATGCTGCACTCATAACTTTTAACTTAAAGCCAACCTTTCATTGTGAAGTATCAATCCTTATCAAAATAATGGCATGAGCGAATCAGGAATTAAGAATTAGGAACAGGGAACCGGGAACTTCATGCGTTGCTGGCTTTTCCCGCTATCGCGTAATCTGAATGACAGGCCTATCAACCGCACTTCACAATGGAAATATATCGACCAATTTAAGGCAAAGAAACGTACAACGCCAATAGGATTGACCTTAACCCTTCATCCGCTTCCTTCCCCTAAAGAGAATCAAGGATTGGGCAATTCCTTATTTAGCGCTAAATTTCAGTACGGTTACCGTATGGTATTCTTCCCCTGGCTTTAAAATCGTGTTAGGGAAATTGGGATGATTGGGCGAATCCGGAAAGTGTTGCGTCTCCAGCACCAAAGCGTAGCGATGTTTGTAGGCAATGCCCTTTTTACCGATGATACTGCCGTCCAAAAAATTCCCCGAATAGAATTGCACACCAGGTTGATCCGTAAAAATTTCCATGAATCGTCCGGTTGTCGGTTCATACACCGAAATCTGCTTTTTTAAGGTGCGATCCCAATTGTTCAGCACCCAGCAATGATCATACCCGTGACCATATTTTAACTGAATATCATCGGCATCAATGCGCGCTCCGATTTCGGTCGGTGTGGTAAAATCAAATGGCGTTCCTTTAACCGAACGGATTTCGCCGGTCGGAATAAGCGTACTGTCCACAGGCAAGAAATGGTTGGCATTAATCCACAATTTGTGCCCGTAAATATTGGTCTTGCAACCGGTAAAATTAAAATAACTGTGATTGGTTAAATTCACCGGCGTGGGTTTGTCCGTTGTTGCCCAATATTCCATGCGCAATGCATTGTGATTATCCAAAGTGTAAACCACTTTTACTTTCAAATTCCCGGGATAGCCTTCTTCTCCGTCTTTACTTAAATAGGTTAATTCAAGGCCGACGGTGCTATCCGTTTCAAAAGGTTTGGCTTTCCACACGCGCTTATCGAATCCTTTTTTGCCACCGTGGAGACTATTCGGGCCGTTATTGGTCGCCAACTTGTATTCCACTCCGTTTAGGACAAATCGCCCTTTTGCGATACGATTCCCGTACCGACCGATAATAGCGCCGAAATAAGGACTGTTGTTAACGTATTGATTCAGCGAATCGTAGCCCAAAACAACGTCTTCGTATTTGCCGTTACGATCCGGGGCGGTCAACGTTTGTATGATGCCTCCGTAGTTGGTAATTTTAACAACCATACCCTTATTGTTTTTTAAAGTGTACAAATTTACTTCTTTGCCTTCCACCGTTCCAAACCTTTCTTTATTAATGGACAATTTGCTTTTTGTGGTTTGACAGCCGAAAATTAAAACAAAACCGATCACTCCGAAAACGGCCATCGTAAAAATTCGAACAATCAATTTTCGCATTTTTCACCTCACATTTTAATAGAACATTATTGTGCCGATTTCAATTGTTTCCGAAAAAACAAAAGATGATATTCCAGTGCATTGGTCCAATAGGACCAACTGTGCTTGCCGGGCCGTTCCACATAATCATGGGGGACTTTCGCCTTAATTAATTTTCGGTGTAGCGTACGATTGCTATTAATAAAAAAATCGTCCACACCGCAATCGATCATAATGGCCAAACGGCCGGTTTTAAAGGCTTGAATCATATTAACCACCGAATTTTTTTCCCAGCGATCCGGAAACTTTTGAAAGGGTCCCAGCCATTTTGCTTTGCCCCATTTTTGCGGCCAAAAGGTTAAATCCACCCCTCCGCTCATGGACGAAGCGGCAAAAAATAACTGCGGATGACGCAACGCCAAATATAACGCGCCGTGACCGCCCATACTTAAGCCCGTAATCGCACGACCGGTTTTCTCTTGCACGGTACGATATCGCGCATCGACAAACGAAATGACTTCTTTGATAATATGGGTTTCATAACGGTTGGTGGAGTCAACAGGACTGTCCAAATACCAGCTATCGTATCCGCCGTCCGGGCAGACCAGAATAAAACCGTAACGATCGGCCAAAGGGCGCAAATCGATGTGCGCAGGCCAATCTTTGTAGCTGCCGCTCCAACCGTGCAGTAAATAAACAACAGGGAAATGACGGTCGCTGTTTTGGTAAGTATCGGGTAAAACGATGACTGCGGAAAGCGTCTTGTGCATGGCGGCGCTGGGAATGCGCAAGGTGTCCAATGTCCCGGCGGAAACCAACGAATAACAAAAAATCCCGAGGAAAAGAATAGCGAATCGTTTGAAAAATTGTTTACTCATCATAGATCCCTTAAAATGTTATCGATTGACAGAGTTTACGTATTACTCATTCTTTTCACAAGATAAAAAAATAGAGAAAATTAAATAACAATCTGAAAGACCCGCTTAATTTCGGCTCCGGTTAGCGAATCGTCAAGCCTTAATAAAAAGCTTATGGAAAATATTAAGGAATATAATTGATTTCAAAATTAAAAATCATCAATCTACTTCAATTTATTTATTGCAATTATTCAACTCTCGTCCGCTTCTACTCCAAATGCAGCGTCTTTAAAACTATTTCAAACACCGTTCCATGTGGCTCATTATCTTTAACAACAACCTTACCTTCCATGTTTTTAATGACCGATTCCACCAAGCTAAGTCCCAAACCGTATCCTTCCTTATCCGATGTTTGCCTGCCTCGATAGAAACGTTCGAATATCCGCCCCTTTTCATCATCCGGTATGCCGGGCCCTTGATCCTTAATGCGAATACGAACCTGCTGCCTGCCTCTCTGCAACTCGACATCCACTACCCCGTCTTCCGGGGAATATTTCAATGCATTATCAATAATGTTTTGCAAAGCCATTAAAAAATAATCGGGATTGCCTTTTAAAAACAGATCGCTTGTTTCCTTCGGAAAATGCACGCGCTCCGGATAAAAGGATTTCAATCGATTCAAAATTTTTTCAATGGGAAAAACCGCATTCTCCGTTTGCCCGGCTTGATCATCCTTAGCTAAAATAAGAAGCGTTTTTACAATATCAATCATGCGATCGGTTTGTTGAATTAAAATTTCAAACGATTGCTGACATTCGGTATTTTGATGCTTCCGACGGGTAATAAATTCAAGTTCGGTTTTCATTACGGTTAACGGGGACATCAATTGGTGTGAAGCGTTATCCGTAAACTGTTTGATTTCATTGATCTGCGTTTGCAGCCGATCGAACAGATGATTCAGCGTATCACGCAGTTGCCCCATCTCATCCGAAGGATCCGCTTTAAAGGTCAGGCGTTGATTCAAATCACGAATGGAAATGTGCCTGGTAACCTGAATGATTTTTCGGATGGGCGCCAAATATTGTTGAGCGTTTAAATAGGCAATTCCCAAAATAAACAATAAAATGATCGGAAAACTGACCAAATCGAAAAATAGGATCTTATTGAGTATCTTCTTCCCTGCCGCTTTGAATGTGGACAATTGAATCAAGCCGTAAAATTTCCCGTTCTTTTTAACGGGCAAATATCCGGTGCGCAATTCATAACCATCCACCCGATAGGTAACAAAAGTCGTTTTATCGGAATACAAAGGGAAGCGAATAGGAATCCCCGACAAATGTCGGATGTTTGGGCTTTGATATAAAAATTTCCCGTGCCGATCCACTATTTGTAACAAATAAGCTTTGCCATTGATTTGCTTTAAGGCGTGCTCATTGAATTCGTGATTTAAATTAGCGATTTTCATCGAGTCACCTTGAAGGCGGATACCCTGCTGAAAATGCTCCATTTCATGGCGAAGCGTTAAATCAATCTCTTTATCGAGCTGACGATTTAGCAACGCAAAGAAAAAAACATTAAAAACCGCATAAAAAATAAGCATGGTAAACGTATTGAAAGCAATGATACGCAAACTGCTTTTGGTAAAACATTTATTCTTCAATGAGCGTGTATCCTTCGCCATAAACGGTTTTGATTTGATTGCAACGAGTGATTTCATATAATTTTTTGCGCAGATTTTTTATGGTAGCTTCAATAAAATTAGTGGAAGGTAAAAAGTTCAAATGCCAAACATCTTTGGCAATTTGTTCACGGGTAATAATCGAGTTTTTGTGCTGAATCAAGTAATAGAGCAAGTCGAATTCCTTTTCGGAAAGCTTAAGCCTGCCGATTTCGGATTTTAACTCGTGATTAATAAGATCAAGTGAACAGGAGCCGAATTTTAAATATCCGGTTGGTTTCACTGTGCGCCGGATAATGGCATTGATGCGCGCCAGCAGTTCTTTAAAAGCAAACGGCTTGGTAATGTAATCATCCGCTCCTGCATTTAAGGCATCGATTTTATTGGAAATATCACTGAGTGCGGTTAATAAAATAATCGGGATATGATTGCCCTGCTTGCGCAGCGTCGAACAAACTTCATAGCCGGAAACATAAGGCATGCGCCAATCAAGAATGATCAAATCGGGCTCGGCTTCTTTCAAAAAGTCAAACACCCCCTGACCGTCATGCACAACCGAAGCTTCAAAACCCTCGGCCATTAAACTTTTTTGTAATGAAAGCGCTAAACTTTTTTCGTCTTCCGCTATTAAGATATGCATTTTATTCTTCCCTTTTTCGGATATAATTTTACGCATTATTCCGTCCCGATGCCAACAATATGAAAAAAAAATCATGAATCTCCTCTTTTAAATCATTTGGGATTTGGTATATTTAAAGTGAAATCCGGTACAAATTTTTGAAAGGAGAAATTATGCGACGTTTATGTTACGGCATTTTGAGCGTATTGCTTACGCTTACATTTGTTTCCGTTTTGATGGCACAGGAATATGCCGGTTCCGAGACCTGTAAAACCTGCCATGGAGATATTTACGATACGTTTATTAAAACAGGGCATCCGCACAAAATCACCAAAATTGACGGTGCGCCTCCGGTCTTCCCCGAAGGAACTTCTCCGGGTGTACCCAATCCTCCGGCAGACATCACTTGGAATGACGTATCGTATATTATCGGCGGATTCGGATGGAAGGCGCGCTTCATGGATTCGGAAGGGTATATTTTAACCGGAGACAGTATTCGTCAATACAATTTGGCAAAATCCTATTTGGGATTGGAAGCCCATTGGATTGGCTACGATCCAAAGGAAGCGCCAAGGAAACCTTACACTTGTGGTAGTTGCCATACCACGGGCTGGGTGGCAACCGGGGAAAACGGACCGCATCAGGACAGCTTGCCAGGCATTTACGGCACATGGGCCGAACCCGGGGTTCGTTGCGAAGCTTGTCATGGACCTGCCAAAGACCACGCAAATGATCCCAATAATATAAAACCGCCCAAAACAGAAAATTGCTCAGACTGTCACATTCGAGGCGATGTGAATCAAATTGACGCCACCGGCGGCACGATGGTTAAACATCATGAGCAATATGAAGAACTCATTGCTTCTCCTCATAAATCGTTCAAATGCGGCACCTGCCATGAACCACACAAAAGTACGATTTATGACATGGGCGGCTTTAAAGGCGAAGATCAAACCTGCAAAACCTGCCATTCGTCCATGGAAATTAAAATTGCCGACATGGCCGATTTAAAATGCTACACTTGCCACATGCCTTTGGCCGGTAAATCAGCCGATGCCATTACCATCAACTACAAAGGCGGAACCGTTGGCAAAGGAGATTTACACAGTCATATTTTCCGCATTACCAAAGATACCACCTGGCAATTTATTACCGATGACGGGAAATACGTTCGGAAAGATGCCGACGGAAAAGCCTATTTAACAATGGATTTTGCCTGTTTAACTTGCCGTACGGACGAATCCATGAGTTGGGCGGCCGCCAATGCCGAAGCCGTGCACGGAACAGGAACGGCCATTCCCATCGCCCCGAAAACAGTACCGGATAATTTCGCTTTGAAACAGAACTATCCCAATCCCTTCAATCCGACAACGACCATTGAATTCGATTTACCGCAAGCCACCCGATTAAAACTGAGTATTTACACAATGGACGGACGATTGGTACGAACATTAATGGATCAAAAGATGCCGGCCGGAGCCCATCACATCACCATCAGCGCCGAGGGTTTGGCTTCCGGAGTTTATATCTACGCCTTGCAGTCCAAGAACTTTTCGGCCAGCAAGAAAATGATTGTTTTGCGGTAGTAGTACCACCTGTTTAACCGGAATTAGACTATCCCCACCAAAACACCAAGAGCCCTTCAACATGAAGGGCTCTTTTTTCTTTTTTGAAACCCGGTTTATGGAAGACTATTTTTTTAATTTGATTTTTTTCAATTCCATCACCCTGAGAAATTGAATTTCACACTCAATTTCCTTTTCTACGCCTGCAAAAAACCAGGGCTCTGATTTTTTCTGAGAAATGAGACTTCCCAAATCCGGCCATAAACCAATTTCACCAATCGCTTCCATTTTATTTGTTTTCAACGGGTTAAGCAAAATCCCAAAAATTGGCACGATTTCTGAACTAATTAAAAGCGAACATGTCACAGAGAACAAAAAATGAAAGGAGAACAAAATGTGGCAAGCATGGGTAAACGGGCTGTTAGGTGTTTGGCTTTTTATCGCCGCTTTTCTAAACTTGGGAGCCAAAGGAAATTTGTGGGATGATCTGATTGTTGGTATTATTGTGGCATTTGTCGGTTATTTGATGATCAAAGACAAACCGTGGCAGGCTTGGCTTAGCATTATTGTCGGTATTTGGTTGATTATCGCTGCTTTCATTCCGTCTTTGGTTGTTGGCGCCGGAAATATGTGGAACTTAATCATCAGCGGCGTGCTGGTAATGATCGGCGGATTCGGTGCATTGGGTGGCGGAAGCAGTCAAAACGCCTAATCCCTTCCAATTTGGTACTCTATGGTACGTAACCAAAAGAGCCGGTTTTTACAAACCGGCTCTTTTTTTGTATTAATTCGAACTTAAAAATCTCACGCACTGGCCATCATAGGAGAGGCCACTAAAGCCTGCCGATATTCTTCCTTCAAATCATTAAACAACTGACGAACCGGAATAATGCGATCCACCTTGTAGGCATTGGAACCGGCAAAGTTAAATCCTTTGAGGAGCAAACCTTTTTGCGCATTGGTCAAAGCATCGGCAATACAATAAGGCGTAGTTCGATAGTCGCAGGTTTTCAAACATTTCCACGAACATTTGAACGGCTTCTTTTGTCCGGCTTTAACATCATCCAAAAATTGATTGCGGATAGCTCTGCCCGGTAAACCGACCGGACTTTCGATAATTATAATATCTTCCTTTTTGCTGGTAATGTATGCCTGTTTAAATTCATCGGAAGCGTCGCATTCGTCCGTTGCCACAAATCGTGTGGCCATTTGAATACCTTTAGCGCCCAAATTGAGGAATTTGAGAATATCGGCGCCGTCCCAAATGCCGCCCGCTGCAATCACCGGAATCTCACGTTCGTAACGTTCTTCGTATTGCTTGATCGTTTCCACAACTTGAGGGATAATCACTTCCAATTGAAAATTCGGATCGTCAATCTGTTCTTTTTTAAAGCCTAGATGGCCGCCCGCTTTGGGGCCTTCTACCACAACGGCTTCGGGAATGCGCCCGAAATTCTTTGCCCAATAATTAAAGATTAGTTTGGCTGCTCTAGCCGAAGAAACAATCGGCACAAAATGCGTTTTAATCTTTTGGATCATTTCCGGCGTGTACCCTTTGGGAAAATGCAATGGTAAACCTGCCCCCATAAAAACGATATCGACTTCTTCTTCAATGGCCGTTTGTAAAAGCGCATCGAAATCGGACATGGCAACCATGATATTTAATCCGAGCACACCGTTGGTCATTTTGCGCGCCTTGCGAATTTCCTGCCTTAAAAAATACGTATTGGCTTCTCGAAAGTGCATGTTTTCCTTATGAAACAATACGCCTAAAGCCACAGATGAAATCACACCGATTCCCCCCTGATTAGCCACCGCCGAGGCCAAACCGGAAAGTGATATTCCAACGCCCATTCCCCCTTGTACGATGGGGGTCGGCAGGGTAAAATTACCAATGGTCAATTTGGGCATATTCAAAGATTGCATTTTTCCAAACCTTTCCTTAGAAAAACAAAATTGCTCTGTGAGCAGGTGATTCATTAAAATTATCAGTTTTAAGTATACCATTTATTCAGGTAACTGTTTGTAAAAGTTGTGTAAAATCAACGAGCTACGTTTTTCTGATTTCAATGATTCCTTTTTTACAAAATACGACCCGTTTACCCAAACGCCCGATGAAGTAAATTTTGGTTTTTGTGATTTTATCACTAAAATTACCGGTGTGGAATTCGACGGAGTTGAATTTAAAAAGTGCATGATGCACCGGGAATCAGGAGTTATTAATAGAAAAGCAACCACCGATGAAACGACGCATTAATTTTATTCATCCATTGCTCATTTTTATTTTCATGCAAGTTGCCTGGATTTCATTATTGGGGCTTTGGATTTATTGGTATGTTTCCAATTACATTATTATCAATCAAGTGGGACAACGCCTTGTACCAACGGTTACCGCTTCGCCGAGAACACAGCTCTTCGCCCTAATTTTCGGCCTTTTCCTGTTGGTATTCATCCTGGCCGGATTCTACTTTATTTTCATTTACCTTACCCGCCAAATCAATATCAACCGACTGTACGAAACCTTTATTGCCAATTTTACGCATGAATTAAAATCGCCTTTGGCCTCCATTCAATTGTATCTGGAAACGTTACAACGCCGAAATGTATCCAAAGAAAAGCAGCGGGAATTTGTTGATCAAATGCTGAATGACACGCAACGCTTGAAACAGGTCATCGACAGCATTCTGGATATTTCCCAAATTGAGCAAAAAAAGAAAATCTTCGATTTAAAACCGCAACCGATTCAATCAACAGTCAATTCTTTGCTTAACAATTGCAAGGAACGTTTTAAACTTGATCAGGAGACTTTGATTGTTAAAGGAAAAGTAAAAGGTTACTGGTTGGTAGATCAAGCGGCCATGCAAATGGTTTTTTCCAATTTATTGGACAATGCCCTTAAATATTCACCCGATCACACGCCGGTAACCATTCGGCTGCTTCAGGAAAAACAACGCTTCTGCATCGAATTTATCGATCAGGGCATTGGCATCGAGAAGGAAGCGCAAAAACATATTTTCCAGAAATTCTACCGCGTGTCCGCCCCTTACATGCCGGATATTCGCGGAACGGGACTAGGCCTTTATCTTGTTAAAGAAATTGTAAAGGCCCATTTCGGTCAAATTACGGTTAAAAGCGAAGGGATTAACAAAGGTACGACTTTTCGTCTTTGTTTCCCGTTGAAAAGAACGTTAAAAGAATTTAAATCGGAAACGGAAAAACTCTGATGGATCATATTTTACTTGTAGAAGACGAACAATCCCTAGCAAAGGGATTACAATTCAATCTGGAAGCCGATGGTTACAAAGTAACCTTGGCACCGGACGGACAAAAAGCCATGGATTTATT
>JALWEA010000128.1 GCA_027039465.1 Calditrichia bacterium
TGCGTAGCGTTTCCAGATATTTCACGACCATGCCCCGTTCCAGGCCGCTCGTCTGAACAATGTCATTAATACGCGTATTGCCTGAAGCGATGGCTTTAAGAATGGCAAAATAATTTCTTGGTTCGCGTAATTCCTGCATTAATAAAAATTGAGGTTCATTGTAAAGAAAAGCATCCGTTTGCAAAATATTTTGTAAGATATTTTTTTTAAGAGGTTTTGAGGCATCAAACTGCAGTAAATAAGCCGGAATACCCCCAAGAATACCGTAAGCGGTTACTCTTGAAATCAAATTGTATTTCGGGAAAAAAGATGTTACTTCGGAAAACGATAACGGATGAACAAAGAATTGACCGCTTCTCCGGCCATAAAGCGGGCTTTTATACGCCAACAGTTCATGCTCAATAAAAGAGATGTACGAACCGCATAATACCAGAAAAATTTTGGAATCTTTGAGTTGCTCATCCCAGGCCTTTTGCAAGATCGATGAAAGCGCTTTGTTCGCTGTTTGCAAATATTGGTATTCATCGATAATAACAATCAATCTTGATTTTTGGGCTAAATTTGCCAAATACGAGAATAACGCATGCCAGGAAGAAAAAGGATTGTCCAGCAAAGAACGATCACCTGTGAAGATTTGAATCCGTTCCGTAAACGAAGCCAATTGTTCTTTTTCACTGGAAAGGTCGGCAAGAAAGTAAATGTGCTTTTTATCCTCGGCAAATTTTTTCAATAATGCCGTTTTGCCGACGCGCCTTCGCCCGTAAACAATTAGCAATTGTGCCGTATTTTGGGCATAGCGTTGATTTAATCGATTCAATTCATTAACACGATTGTAAAACACGACAAAAAATCTCCTTAAGATACTTTAAAGTAAGATAATCTAAAGTATCTTAATTTGCAAGCAATAATTCAAAATGAATGAGATTTTAAATAGATAAGTAAATTTGTTTAATATTCAAAGCAAGCTGTCCGCAAGAACGGTAATTTGGGTACTTATTTGAGCTGTAAAGCCGCTTTTAACCATGGTCACCAACTGCATGAAATCCGTACGACCGTTTTTCATTTGTTTAAAAAGTCGCTATCCATCGAAGGATCGGCGTCAACAAATAGGCAAAAAAGAAACCCACCAAGAAAATACCCACCGATAAATACAACATAAATTTTGAAAATCCGCTGGCGGCTTCACAGGTTTTTCCTCCGTTTATCGTACAAACAAGTTTGCTTTGCGGACGCAGTGTGAATACGGCACTCATAATAATTAAAATACCTGAAATCAGAAAAATCCAACCTTTTTCTCTTGAGATCGGAATCAACAAGGGAAAAGTGCTGATTAATGAGGCAACAGCACTGCCACCGGCCACTGCAGCCAGCGTTGCGGGCAACGCACAGCAAAGTAATGTTCCGGTAGATGAGAATAAAGCAAAGAAGCGAAGAACTTTTTCCCTAAACATCTCAGTGATTTTTCTTGTTTATTTTATTCTTTATGTTCAATTGTTTTCTATTGAATTTTTTCAACGTAAACCCAGCCTCATCTATTTTTTTCTTTAAGGTAAGAGAATCGATCACAACATTCGGGCGGACATATAATTTAACAATACCATTATTCAGTTTAATATCCGTCTTTTTTACCCCATCAATTGCCTTCAATTTTTTCTCCAGACCATAAGCACAGAAAGGGCAAGAAAGGCCTTCCACTTGCAAAATTATTTGGGTCTGCTCTGATTTCTTTTGATTCGCTTCCTGAGCTGATGCTAATGATATTAAGCCGAACAGAAAAACAAATAGCCAACGATATACTTTGATCGGATACGTAGTTTTATCTCCTTTCATTTATTTTTCAGAAAATAGGCGGAAAATGAAATTCTATTCCAATTATGTACTCCTTTCCCGGCATCTTTTGTCCGCCGTTTAAACCGTTAATGATGGGAATTTTAATGCCCGCTTTTAACATAATATTTCGATAACTGAACAAAAGTCCCGGTGACAAGCTTACGACATAACCGCCTGTTGATTTTAAGGTTTTACCATTGTTTATCGATCGGTTTTGCCACTGAGTATTCAATTCTAACAAAAATACCGGATCGGGTTGCAAGTACTCCAAAAGCCACGGACGAATGCCATAAGCCACGTCGGTCAGAATAATGTTTCCGCGTTTAAGCGTTCGTTCCCATCCATTAAAACGATAGCGTATCCCGCTAAAAAAGTAGTGCCGTCTCGATTCATATCCATACGACAATCCGGCAAAAACATATTTCGATCCTTTTAAATTTTGAATTGGCAACGAGAAACCCGCATGGACAGCAAGTTGCTTACTGGCACCGATTTTATCATGTCTGAAGAATCGATACTTGGTTCGCAAAACGATTTTATTTACACCGCGATTATTACCGGTATAAGCATAAGGCAAAGAAGCTGTGACCGCCCAATCGGCAGTTATGCCGTAAAGAAGTTCCAATCGATTTAGCATGCCGGCATCACTTTGTTCAAATTCCGTTTCCAATGCATAGCCATATTGATAAATAGTGTGCGGGCCTAAACCAAACAAAGGTTCGTGTGCATTAACCTGTTCGACTAAAAGAAGAATAACAACTATTATTGGTAAATTTAAAAGCGCTCTCAAAACATATCCTCGCGATTGACTTTATTATTAAAACGCTCCGGACTACGGTACAATGTTTCCGAAAAAGAAATATTTTTTTAATTCTTCTGAAAATTCCTTATTTGGATAGAATTAGCTCATCGACATTCCATGAAAAACTTCGTTCCGTTCATAGGATTTCTTAAAAAAACAATCTCTCATCTTGCCAATTTCCCAGTGCAGTATTGAGTAAAAGAAAATTCAGAGAGATTATAATCTGATTTAAAATAATTTAACAACATTGTAAAAATAATTTTTTGTAAGGAATTAAAATGGATCCCGTCTAAAAGATAAAGGCACAAAATTTCAGGAGGCGTTATGCATGAACCGTAAAGCCACTTTGGCTGCAATTCTCGATTTTAATTTGATAAACATCAAAAATCCTTTAGGGGGAGTTATGTTACGCAAACTTTTAAAAACCGGCGCAATTTTATTTTTAGGCATTCTATTTCTTTATTCCTGTCAGCAAAGTCCGGTGGAAAATAACCAAGCCCAAGTCCAATCGAACCAGATATTAAATAAGGATAAAATATCGAAAGGTGAAATTACTCAGGAAACACCTTTATTGGGTGAATTCGTTCATGGGCCCATTGTAATGATTGACGGCGAAGAATATTACCTCGCACCCGGCGCTCCAGATGGGCCGAATGGCGCAACCGATATTCCCGGGCATTATTGGAGACAAATAACTGCTGACCGACTACAGGGAAAGCATTACAATACCGGGCCTTTTGGCAAGTCCAGTTGGTGGTCATCCGATGCACCCAATGGTGCGTTACTTTATTTGGTACAGGGCATCATTGATACATGGTCTGAAGAAAAAGCCAAACGCTATGCAAAAACAGGCATTGTTCACTATCATGAATTTGTACGCGTTTCCGATGGTAAAAAGCATCCCACAAAAATCCTTTGGTTCCGTCATATTGCGGTGCGATCCTTTACTTTAGACGGTGGTCCGCATCCTGAGTTCAGCCATGAGGTGGAGCCCGGTGTTGATTTTGAATTCATCCCCAACGGGATGATGCCTTACGATCCTGAAAGCTGATATTCCCATTCCTTCAAAAAAAAGCCTTCCAAACGGAAGGCTTTTTATTTTTGAGATTTGCCACAGTGTCCACATCTAATATGTTTCCAAACAATAAACAAAATTGAACTTCAATTTTTAAACAAGCTTATCTTGTCCGAATCATTCAATTACACTTTTTATGTTTATTTAATAATGAACTTTAAAATAGCTCAGAATAAAGCCAACAAAAATTCTCACTCCGTTAACTTTCCACCAAGTAGTTGCGCATCATGCCCATGTCTTCGTGTTCCAAATTGTGGCAATGGTACAAATACAATCCTTTAAAATCTTCGAACCGTAATAGTATTTTGGCGCGCATGCCTGGCATAAGCAAAACGGTGTCTTTCCAGCCGTTATCCACAAAGCCGTCTTTCATGGATTCCCAGCCGGTGCCGGTTGTGCGTTCAATAATGCGGAACTGCAGACCGTGAACATGCACGGGATGGGGCATTTGCATCATGCCGCCGCCGTTAATCAACTCCCATACCTCGGTGGTATTCAGTTTAACGATCTCATCGTCGGCAACTCGGGTCATCTCAAAGGTACGTCCGTTAATGGTTGCCGTACCCATACCCATGGCAAAAGTAAATTGCCGCGGACGGTTGGCATTTATCGCCTGCACCGGGTTTGCAGCCGGGATGGATGACAGATTTTGCGGTAATTTTAACCGGGACCTTTCCTTTTTCACAATATTAAAGGTCACAAGATCAAAACCACTACCATTGGGAAGTCCGCTGCTACGGCCGCGACGTCCCATGCCCATCATACCGCCGCCCATCATGCCCATGCCACCGGCGCCACTAAAGGGTAAACTGACCAGCTTCGGCCGGTCACCTACATTGTATTTACTAAAATCAACCCAAACCTCTATGCGTTCGGCCGGACCTAACATTATGTAAGGATTGGTTGTCGGTCTTTCCAACAAGCCGCCATCCGTACCTATCACGATCAGCGGAGTGCCATCGCTCCAGGCGACTTTGTAAATGCGCGAATTTGAACCGTTCAGCAAGCGCAAACGGTAAATGTTACCGGCCACATCAAAAGAGGCATCCGGTTGACCGTTTATCAAAATCCGATCGCCCAAAAATCCGGTCATGCGTTGCATCATGCCGCCGGTCAGATACACTAATTGGTTGTTTCGATCAAACGT
>JALWEA010000129.1 GCA_027039465.1 Calditrichia bacterium
CCGTAGCGGGCAACCACGTCGGTTTGACGCGTATTCAATTCCAGCAAACGACTAATGGCTTTCAGGACATTGTCACCTTCCACATGACCGTGCAAATCATTGTATTCTTTAAAATAATCAATGTCAATCATCAGCAGGGAGAACGGTGTTTTATAACGTTTGGTGCGCGCCACTTCCTTTTTTAGCTCGCGAATAAAAAAGCGGTAGTTATAAAGATTGGTCAATCCGTCGCGAATAGCTTCTTCGGATTTTATTTTGTACAGATACTTCAACCGGTCGAACAACTGCATGTTTTCGTAAATGATGGCAACGGTTTGAAAAAAGGATTTGAAAATGCGGATTTCATACGTTGCAAAATTCTTTTTCGTCGGCTGTTTATCCAAATAAATGACATATCGTTCGTCAATCGTAATACCGGGATCGAAATCATCTTCATCCGGTTCGCCCTGGAGATGTTGAATGGAGTGACGTCCCAATTCCTGCAAATAACTGATCACAAACGACGACGTGTTAAAAAACGAGCCGATGGAATGCAGACTTTCCTCCACCAATTGGTGCTTGTCTTTAATCCAAAGTAAACCACCCTCTTCGCGTACCAATTGCAGAAGTTGATCGCTAAAGGGAAGTTCCGCTTCTTTGGGCGATGCTTCAAATTGACCGAAAAAAGAGCAGGGCTTTATCGTACTGTGGCGCGGGTCGTGGCGAAATATAACGCACCGATCCAGATGAAATCCTTCCACAATGCGTTCCGGTAAAATCTTAAGCAGTTTTTGCGGATCATTAAGGGTGCGCAGATAGTTGGCTAGCGAATTCAAATAAAACAGCAAATCATTGTAATTGGCCAGTTCCTCTCGTGAAGCGATTAGGTCGGAATTCAAACGGGATAGGTTCTTATTCAATGTCTCCAGTTCCGAGACTTTGCGTTTTAGGCGTTCCACCAATTCCACATTGTAACGCTGTAAAAATTCTTTTTCGTATTCCGGGGGAACAAATTCGCGTTTACCGGCCAGAAATTCTTCCAACTTGAAAATAAATTCGTTAACATTAATGGGCTTGCTGATGTAACCGTCGCATCCGGCGGTGAGTACGTATTCCCGCACGTTTTGTGTACTGGCTCCGGTTAGGGCAATAATGGGAATGTCGTGTAATTCGGGAAGACTTTTTAAATGGGTGGTAACTTCCGAACCTTGCATATCGGGCAGCATCAGATCGATTAAAATGAGATCGGGCTTGTGCAGTTTAGCCAGGCGAATGCCTTCCAAACCACGGCTGGCCTCGATGTACGTGTAGCCCTGATAACGGATGATATCCGCCATTAAAGCCCTGGCATCGGGGTCATCTTCGATGTACAGAATCTTTTTGCTCTTTTTATTCATGTTTTCCTGCCCGCCTTACTCCGTGTTTGTCCGCCAAAAAACAAAGAGTAAGAGTCAAAGTCCGGCGTTAAAATTCGACACAAAACCGGTCGTTGTCAAATAATATCTCGGAAGAAATGAGATGACTCTTTAAAAAAGTGTCTGTTTTTGAAAGAATTAAAGCCGATTTAGTTTGAATCTTGGAATCGGGAATTGGGGATTATGAACTGGGAACTTGGAACTGGGAATTGGGAACTTGCCGGAATGAAGCAGATGTTCCCAAACGCCAACCATCGCTTAACGAATAACGATTCCCATTTAACCATTTAACAATTCAACCTTCCTACGATTAACGGATAACGAATACACGCTTAACCCTTCAACCCTTAACTCTTAACTCTTAACTCTTAACTATTCAACCATTCAACCAACTAACCCTTAACTTTTCCCAAATTTCCATTTCTAATCATATTTGCAAACGAGCAGGGTCATGTCATCTTCCCGAACTCTTTTTATGCTGAATTCCTGCACTTTTTTGATGATGGTTTCCCGAATATCCAAAATACTTTTCTCACGATTCCTTTTTAGCAGATCGAGCAGACGTTCTTCGCCGAACTCTTCACCGGAAGCATTCATTGCCTCGGTAATGCCGTCGGTGTACATCAGTAAAATATCGCCTTTATTAAAAGGAATTTCTTCCTGCCGGTATTGGAAATCGGGTTGAAAGCCGATGACAATACCGCCTGTGTGCAAACGTTCCACCTCTCCCGAAGCGCGCAACAAGATCGGTGCATTGTGTCCGGCGTTGGTGTAGATCAATTTATTCTGTTCCGTATTAATAACGGTGTAAAAGAAAGTAACATAGTTCCCTTCTGCAGTGCTTTCGTACAATAAATTGTTCAAGCGGTAAACAATGTCGCAAGCCGTCATGAAGAACTGTTTTTGGCTGCGTAGTCCGGCCAGAACCAAAACCATGGTTAAAGCGGCCGGCGCGCCTTTGCCGCTCACATCACCGATGGCCAAACCGACGGTGTGTTCGTCGTAACGAATGATATCGTACAGGTCACCGCTAACGATTTTACTGGGCAGATTTACGGCCGTAATTTGCAGATGCTCGATTTTAGGCGCCCGTTGTACTAGTAACGCTTTTTGCACTTTACTGGCATTGATCAGTTCGTGTTCCAAAGCTTTTTTGGCCAGCATGACCTTAAATTGTCTTGCATTGTGAATGGCAATGGAAGCCATTTGGGCAAATAATTGCAGCAAATCCACAAGCTGGTGATTAAAATAAGCCAGCCGGTTGCTTTCCAGACAGATAACGCCTAAAACCTGATTGTCAAAGACCAACGGAATGGAGGCCTGAGAGCGGGTTTCTTTGCGCAAGGCAAAATAATGCTCGGCCGTTCGTACATCGTCAATCACCTCAATTTGGCCGGATTGAACCACCCAACCGCAGGAACCTTGCCCGACCTTTAAATGCATGCGCTTCAATGCCTCGGGATCGTAACCGTCAAAACTGGTGTTCAGCAGTTTCTCTCCCTTTTTATCCACTAGAAAAATGACCGCGGCATCATAGTGGGTGACCTTTTTCAGATTCTTCAGAATAAAATCCAAAATCGTCTTAATATCAAAACTGGAAAGAATTTTTTGTCCGACTTCCATCAATTTGCGCATTTGGTAATTGCGGTTTTGCAAGTCCAGAATCAAAGCGGTATTTTCCAGAATTAATCCGGCTTTTTTCTGGATTTTTTCCATTAACTTCCAGGCTTTTGGCGCACCGTAAAAAGGAATTTTATTAACGTCAATGAGCAGGAAAGCAAAAATTTTATTGTGGCCGCGAAAAGGCAGGATTGATGTTACGCCGCTGCTACGGGCATGATGCACAAAGCTTTCCGGCAGATTGGTGCGCTCAAAATTTTTATCCAGCAAAGTTGTTAGCTGTAAGTTTTTTAAATATTCCGTTTTCAGATCGAAAGCGAGCAGCTCTTCATCGTAAATGGCATGAGCGTGGGCAGGGTAATATTTGTCGTCTTCCAAAATGTAGAAGATAAAAGGAATGCCTTCAAACAACTGATCGAAGGCGTCGAATAATAATTTGGAAACTTCATCAAACTGAGAAGCCCTGTTAAGATCGTTGTTCAGTTTTTCAAGAATGCGCACGGCGCGGGTCGTTAGTAAGTAAGTGCGATGCAAAAATAACCGATGCAACAAATCGAGCAGTTGCGGTTGGAAGACCAATAAGATTAAGACGGTGATGGTAAAGGTTAAGAACAAGGAGCCGCTGAATTTATTGATGAAATAATCCAATATTACAAAAACTGCCAAGGCGATTAAATAAATAATAACGGTATCTATGATTTTCCGGACAGGCAAAACTTCCTCCGTTCTTTTGGCCGAATATAGATAAAAAGCGCTAATAATTCAATAAAGAACTATCGAGCTAATACGCTTCCTTAACCTTGCAAACGAAATAATGCAATAAAAAGTCCCGAAGGCGTTAGCGTAAGAAGTTGAATGGGGGAATGGTTAAGGGTTAAGAGTGTAAGGGTTAAGTGAGGCGTTATCCGTTATTCGTATATTCGTTAATCGTTGATTGTGGGAGACGATGTTGTCATTGCGACCCGCCTGAGGCGGGGAAGCAATCCCTTCCAAAGCGGCAACGGCCGGTAATGGTGGAAGGGATTGCTTCGCTCGTGCCTCGCTACTATTGACATGTAGCGGGCTGTCATTCTGAATGGAGTCCCGAGAATCGGGACGGAATGAAGAATCTCTTACGTCCGTTGCTACTTTTGAGGAGATTCTTCTCCCGCCACGGCGGGATCAGAATGACAGAGCTGGCGCCTCATGTCACTATCTTAATAATCCATGGCGCATGCCATGGTTACCTTTTTCGCCTTGATTGTTGCTTGAATAAGCCCTGGATGGCGTCGTAAAAAGATTTTACTAAAAAATGTTAATTGGTTAATTTACTCAGTCATTGTAAAAATGAAGCATTAAAAATAAAAGGGAAAGATATGATGAAAAATGTGTTGGTATTAGGCGCCGGTTTTGTGGCGCGTCCGTTGGTGCGTTATCTGTTGGAAAAAACCGAATTGCATTTGGTCGTTGCCGATATCCGGGTGGCACAGGCCGAAAAGTTAATTGCGGGGCACCCACGCGGTCGTGCCGTAAAATTGGATGTGAACGATGAACAAGCGTTAAATGCCATAATCTCCGAAGCGGATATTGTGGTAAGTTTGTTGCCATGGATTTTTCACATTAAGGTAGCCAAAGCCTGTTTGCAGCTTAACAAGCATCTGGTAACGGCTTCGTATGTTAAACCGGAAATGAAAGCTCTGGACGAAGAGGCGAAAAAACGCAATTTATTGTTTTTGAATGAAATCGGTGTTGATCCTGGCATTGATCACATGGCAGCCATGAAAATCATTAACGATGTAAAAAATCGCGGCGGCAAGATTGTCAGCTTCTATTCTTATTGCGGCGGTTTACCTTCTTTCCAAAGCAATAATAATCCGTTCGGTTACAAATTTTCGTGGAGTCCGGTGGGTGTGATGCTGGCGGCGTTGAGCGACGGTCAATATCTTAAGGACGGCAAAATCGTAAAAGTGCCGAGCGAACAACTTTTCCAACATTATTGGTTAAAAGATATTCCGGGCGCGGGCACCTTTGAAGCTTACGTAAACAGAGACGCTTTGCCCTACATGGAGCTTTACGACATCAAAGACGCCAAAACCATGTACCGCGGCACGTTGCGCAATATCAGCCATTGCGAATCGTGGGATTATTTTAAAAAATTGGGCTTGTTCAATCGCGATGTTAAATACGATTTCGACCGCTTTACGGTTAAACAGGTTTTGGCGCAAGCCATTCAAAGCCAAGGGGAAAGTTTGGCGAAGGAAACGGCCGAATTTTTAAACATTCCGGAACATTCGGTCACCATTAAAAAGCTGGAGTGGCTGGGCATTTTTTCGGACATTAAATTAACTTTGGGACAGGCTTCGGTTTTCGATATGTTTGCCCATTTAATGGAAAAGAAATTGGTCTATGAAGAAGGCGAAACGGATATGTTGGTGCAGCATCACGAGTTTATTGCGGAATATGCCAACGGAAATAGAGAACAAATCACGGCGACTATGGTGGATACGGGCATTCCTTACGGCGATACTTCCATGGCGCGTACCGTCAGCCTGCCGGTGGCCATTGCCACGCGATTGATTGCCGAAGGCAAAATTCAACTGAGCGGCGTGCATATTCCTGTTTTGCCGGAGATCTACAATCCCGTTTTGGAAGAATTGGAGTCGCTTAATATTAAATTCACCGAGCGCCACGCCTGGTTGTAAAGCCTTAAAGTTCAGGGTCGGCGGATTGCATTGTTTGGCGTAAACTTCGTATATTCCCTAATCGGTTTTTTGAGCGGCGTGCGTAATGAATTCATTGGCAGGAATGAAGTAGATGGCCTTTGAATGAAAGACCCGATTGCAAGAACCATCGGCTGCCAGGGAACCTTGTTATTTAGCGCCGACGGATGAGCGCGCCCGCAGGATTGGATTCGAAAAATAAAAAAGAAAAAGGAATAAACAATGAACAGCATTTTGATACGAGCGGAAGACAAAAACAAATGGGAACGCCGGACGCCAATTGTTCCGGACGATTTGAAACGCATTTTGCAGGAAGTACCAACCAAAGCTTATGTGGAAAAATCGGACAAACGATTTTTTAAGGAATCCGAATACGAACAGGCCGGGGCGGAAATTTGCGAGGGCATGGAAAAAGGCGATGTGATTTTCGGGGTGAAAGAGATTCCGGAGCAGAAGATTCTTCCCGATAAAACCTATCTGTTTTTTTCGCACACTATAAAAGGGCAAAAATACAACATGCCCTTGTTGCAGAAAATCATTGATTCCGGTTCGACGTTGATTGATTACGAAAAAATTACCGATGAAAAAGGGCGAAGGCTCGTTTATTTCGGCCGATATGCCGGTGACGCAGGCGCGATTGATTTGCTTTGGTTAATGGGGCAAAATTGGCGGCAGCGTGGTATTGAAACGCCGTTTGGCAAACTGAAACAGGCTTTGCATTACCATTCCGTGGAAGAAGCGCATGCCGAGATGGAAAAAGTCGGGGAAGAAATTCGGGAGAACGGTTTGCCCGAGGCTTTGCAGCCGCTGGTGATCGGCGTGTTGGGCTACGGTAATGTTTCGAAGGGGGCGCAGTACATTTTGGATGCTCTGCCCACCAAGCGGGTGGAACCGAAAGATTTGGCGGAATTGGTCACCAACGGGCAATTTGACAAGCGTACCGTTTATGTTACTGTTTTTAAAGAAGAACACCTGGTGGAACATCGGGAAGGTAAACCTTTTGAACTGATGGATTATTATCAGCATCCCGAGCATTATCGTTCGGTCTTTGATCGTTATTTGCCCTATTTATCGCTTTTGATCAATGCCATTTACTGGGAGAAGCGCTATCCCAAATTCGTAACATGGCAATCATTAGCCGAACTGGAGAAGGAAGGCCGGTTACGCTTGCAGGGCATTGCCGATATCTCCTGCGATATTAACGGTTCGATAGAGTGTGACACGCACTGTACGGATTCCGGCAATCCCGCTTACCGCATTCATCCATCCACCAAAACCATTAGCGAAGGGCATTTGGGCGAGGGCATTGTCATTTTAGCCGTGGATAATTTACCGGCGGAATTGCCCAATGATTCGTCCCGATTTTTCAGCAGTCAGTTGCGTCCCTTTGTGCCGGGCATCATTAAGGCCGACTTTGGTAAATCTTTGGAAGAGAGCGGACTGCCGGAGGAAATTAAACGGGCGGTTATTGTTTACAAGGGGAAATTAACGCCGGCTTTCCAATATTTACAGGAATATTTGCAGTCTTAGCATTTTTTTGTAAACTTGTGTCAGTACGCGCATCTTTGCGCCTTTTTGTTGAAATCATCGACCGTTAGGTCGAAGCAAAAAAACGGTTCGGTAAAATAGTGAAGGGTTTGCGCATTAAGGCAAACAATTTTTTATGAGCGTCGAATTGCTAAAAATAAATTCAAAAGCCGTCACGGATCTGCTCATTCATTTTTTGCAGGAGGAGATTTACAAAGTCGGCCTTTCCAAAGCGGTTTTAGGCCTTTCCGGCGGGGTGGATTCTTCGGTGGTGGGCGCGCTGTTGGCAAAGGCGCTTGGGCCGGAAAATGTAACCGGTCTGATCATGCCGTATCGTTTGAGCAATCCGGAAAGCAGGCAACATGCCGAACTTTTGGCCGATACGTTTGGCTTTCCATTCGAAGTACGCGACATCTCACCGATGGTGGATGCTTTTTTTGCCGACGAGCCGGACGCCGATGTGGTGCGCAAGGGCAATAAAATGGCGCGTGAGCGTATGTGTCTTTTGTACGATTTTTCCGCCAAGCACCGTGCACTGGTGGTTGGCACCAGCAACAAAACCGAGCTTTTGTTAGGGTACGGAACTATTTTCGGCGATTTGGCCAGCGCCATTAATCCGATCGGCGATTTGTACAAAACGCAAATTTGGGATTTGGCACGCTACCTTGGCGTTCCCGAGGTCATCGTCAATAAACCGCCTTCCGCCGATTTGTGGGTCGGGCAAACCGACGAGAAGGAGTTGGGCTACACCTACCATGAAATCGACCAATTGCTGTATTACTTAGTTGACTTGCGCTATTCAAACGAAATGTTGCTGGACTTGGGTTACAGCCAGAAGACAATCGATGATATCAGCAAGCGCATCCAGCGTAATCAGTTCAAACGCAGGCCTCCTGTTATTGCCAAGATTTCGTATCGGACGATTAATCAGGATTTTCGCTACTCACGAGACTGGGGCATGTAAGTGGAAACGATTGAAAAAGGCGCGCTTTATTTGGTCGCCACGCCGATCGGAAACCTTGCAGATATGACCTTCCGCGCTGTGCACATCCTACAGCAGGCGGACGTTATTGCCGCCGAAGACACCCGTAAATCTTCCGTTTTATTAAGTCACTACCAAATTCACACGCCTTTGCGCAGTTACCACAGTTACAATTTAAAACGGGAGACTCCTAGGCTGATCGAACTTTTAAAGCAAGGCCAAACCGTTGCCCTGATTTCAGACGCCGGAACGCCGGGCATTTCCGATCCTGGCTATCATTTGGTGCAGGCCTGCATTCAAGAGAATATTCGTATTATTCCGATTCCAGGCCCTTCGGCCATTATTACCGCTTTGGTGGCTTCGGGCCTGCCCAGCCATCGCTTTGTGTTTGAAGGTTTTTTACCTCGGAAAAAAGGCCGCAAAACCCGTTTGGATCAATTAGCCCGTGAAGAACGGACGGTTGTTCTGTACGAATCGCCGCACCGTATTTTAAAGACCGTAAAAGAACTGCACGAACGCATGGGAGACCGTTCTTGTGTTATGGCGCGCGAGCTGACCAAAAAATTTGAAGAATTTTTCAGGGGAACGTTGGCGGAATTGGAAAAATATCTTGAAAGTAAACCAATAAAAGGTGAAATTGTACTTTTGATTCAAGGTTTTAATAAAAGGGACTAAAGGATGAAATCAACGAAAGGTTTGATGCCCGATTGGATCATAAACGGATTTGTGAAAATCATTATGCCCATGGTGCATCTGTTTGTAAAGCTGCGTTTAAGTCCGAACTTTTTTACCACGCTTGGCTTTTTAATCACCACCAGCGCCACGGTGATCTTATTCATTGACCCGAAATATGTCCATTGGTTCGGTTTGTTGGTGTTGCTGGGAGGTATTTGTGATGTCATCGACGGCAAATTGGCGCGTACCGCCGGACGATCCACAAAATTCGGCGCTCTTTACGATTCGTCCGTGGATCGCTACTCGGAAGTCATCATGTTTTTCGGGATTGCCGCGTATTATGTGCGGCACGACAGCTACCTGCTTTCGGTGATGTCTTTTATCGCCCTTGGCGGTTCCATGATGGTCAGTTACATTCGTGCCCGCGCCGAGGGGTTGGGTTTTACGGCTAAGGTCGGTTGGATGCAGCGCGCCGAGCGGGTCGTGATCATCGGATTCGCCGCTTTGCTCAATGTTAATTTATTCAAGATTACCATGTTCCATGTCCAAAACTATTCCGTGACACTGCTCGATTTGGCCGTGTGGACGGTAGCTATTTTTGCCAATATTACGGCATTGCAACGCTTATATTATGTTTATGAACTGGATAAATCGCAAACTTTAAAGGAGGAATCATGAGTGACCAACTTAATAATTTAAAAATCAATGAACCGAAAGGTAAATTAGGGGTTTTAATGCCCGGCATGGGCGCGGTCTCCACAACGTTTATCGCCGGTGTTTTGGCTATTCGCAAAGGCATTGCCAAGCCGTTCGGTTCGTTAACCCAAATGCAGCACATCCGTTTGGGACGCCGCGATGAGAATCGTAATCCTTTAATTAAAGAACTTATTCCGCTGGCGGAATTGGATGATCTCTATTTCGGCGGTTGGGATATATTTGAAGACAATGCGTATCAGGCGGCATTGAAAGCAGGCGTACTAGAAAAGGGATTGTTGGATCAGGTTAAAGATGAGCTGGAAAAAATCAAGCCGATGAAAGCGGTCTTCAATAAAAAATATGTGAAAAAGTTAGACGGAACTTATGTGAAAAAAGCGGCCAACTGGTATGAATATTATGAAATGGTGCGCGAAGACATTCGCAATTTCAAAAAGGAAAACGGGCTGGATCGCATGGTTATGATCTGGACGGGTAGTACGGAAGTTTTCATGAAAGAAAGTCCTGTGCATGCCACCAAAGCTTCCTTTGAAAAAGCCATGAAAGAAAATCATCCGGATATTGCTCCAAGCATGGTTTACGCCTGGGCGGCCATTGCCGAAGGATTGCCTTACGCTAATGGCGCTCCGAATTTAACGGCGGACATTCCGGCCATGCTGGAATTCGCCAAAGAAATGGGTGTGCCTTTGGCCGGTAAAGATTTTAAGACCGGGCAAACTTTAATGAAAACGATTGTCGCTCCGGGATTAAAAGCCCGCATGTTAGGCGTTGAAGGTTGGTTTTCGACCAATATTTTGGGCAACCGCGACGGTGAAGTTTTGGACGATCCGGAATCATTCAAGACCAAGGAAGAAAGCAAATTGTCCGTTCTGGATCAAATTCTTCAGCCGAATTTGTATCCCGAACTTTACGAAAACTTGTATCACAAAGTACGCATTAACTATTACCCGCCGCGTCGGGACAATAAAGAAGGTTGGGACAACATTGATATTTTCGGTTGGTTAGGTTATCCCATGCAGATTAAAATTGATTTTCTCTGCCGCGACAGTATCTTGGCCGCACCGATTGTTTTGGATTTGGTATTGTTCATGGATTTGGCCAAACGCTCGGGCTTCCATGGTATCCAGGAATGGCTGTCGTTCTATTTCAAGAGTCCGGTACATGCGCCCAATGTTTATCCGGAACATGATTTGTTCATTCAATTGATGAAGTTGAAAAATACCTTGCGCGTCATGGCGGGTGAAAAGGAAATCACCCATTTGGGTCTTGAATATTACATGAAATAAGATTAAAGTAAGGTTCCCTCGTGCTCTCGGGGGAACCTTTTTCTACTTTTAAGGCAACAATTTTTATATTGTTACGTTTTGCAATAATGGTTTGCTGGGTTTAAGAGGTTGTACTTCACCGACCGCACAAACCATTTTTAGTTTTAAGAATACAAAAAATGACGCTCTGATTTGATTTCGGAGGGAACGGTTTTTAATCCGCTTCCAATTAAGACGGGCAAAAAACAATTTATGGATGGTAATATCGAAAAGACCGGCACCGGTACCTTAAAACAAGTATTAAAGACTTCGTTTCCGGCTGTGATTGATTTGTCCTCGCAAACCATTACCTGGCTGATCGAAGCGATCTTTTTGGGACAGCTTTCGGCATTGGCTTTGGCCGGTGTGGGCATTGCACAGCAGTTTATTCTATTAACATTCAGCATTTTATTAACGTTTGTCGTAGGTAGTTCCATTATCATTGTGCGCTATTTGGGCGCCAAAGACGAATGGAATGCCAATCACATTTTGGCGCAGGCCTTTTTAATCGGCCTGTTCCTTTCTTTTCTGATCGGTCTGTTCTGGTACTTTATTGTTCCGCTGCTGTTGAGTCTTATTCGAGAAAACGGCACCAAAACAAAATTTTACGCCACTACTTATATTCATACGGTTTCTTTTTTTGCTCCGGCGATTATTACCAATTTTATTGCATTGGGAATTTTGCGGGGTGTGGGTGATACGTTGTTAACCATGACGATCAACCTTATCGTTAACGGGCTGAATTTAGCGCTGGACGTTTTATTGATTTTCGGCTTGTTGGGTTTTCCGCGTCTCGAAGCGCGGGGGGCGGGTTTGGCCGTGGGCATTGCCCAATCCGTCGGGTTGCTGATTACGTTATATATTTTGCGCAGCCGTAAGGCCAGCGTATTTTTGGCAGTCTCCGAAATAACTTCGCCGCAATGGTCAACCTTTAAGAAACTGTTTAAATTGGGCATTCCCACCACGATTGAGCAACTGGTCTGGTCAACCGGACAGATTATTTTAAGTTTTTTTGCTGCGCGCATCGGTGTTATTGTTCTGGCCGTGCATCAGGTTTTTGTAAGAATTCAATCGGTGCTGTCAATGGTCAATTGGGGTTTTGCGATTTCTGGTATGACTTTGGTGGGCAAGAGCATCGGCGCCGGCGACAATAAAGAAGCCCACAAAAACGGCAAAATGGTTGCCCGCGTTTCGTGGATAAATGCGGTGGTTATCGGCGCTTTATTGTACATCTTTTCCGAGAGCGTGATGGCTGTCTTTACGCACGATGCGCAGGTGATCACCCTTGGTAAAAGCATAATGTTGATTTTTGTGATTTTGCAGGTACCTAAGGCGTTGAACACGGCCTATTCCGGAAATTTACGGGGGGCGGCCGATTTGGCCTGGTTGATGTGGTTGGCCATAGGCGCGGTTATTATGAATGAAATCATTGGCGCTTACATCTTGAGCTTTGGCCTGGGATTAGGTTTGGCCGGTTTGTGGCTAATTCAGATTTTAGATGAGAGTGAGCGTTTGACTTTAAATATCTGGCGTTTTAACAAAGGAAATTGGAAAAAGGTTTGATGGATACGCGACGATTTATTTCTTTTGAAGGCCTGGATTATTCGGGTAAATCCACGCAAATTAAATTGCTAAAAGAATATCTTGAAAATAAAGGATATCAAGTCTATGCCATGCGCGAGCCAGGCGGCACACCGATCTCGGAGAAAATCCGCGAAATTTTGTTGGACAAAAGTAATATGAATATGACTGAACGCTGCGAAATATTTTTGTACAGCGCCGCACGTGTGCAACTGGTTCAGGAGCGCATCATTCCTTTACTCAAAGAAGGCTATTTTGTCATTGCCGACCGCTATGTGGATTCAACTACCGCCTATCAGGGTTTTGGCCGTCAGCTTGATTTAAAAATGGTGCAATCCATTAACGAAGCGGCGACATTCGGTTTGTTGCCTGGCAAAACATTTTATTTGCGTTTATTGCCCGAGCAGGTTTATCTTCGTTCGCCCAAAAGCGGACGGACATTGGATCGCCTTGAAGCCGCCGGGCTCGACTTTTACCGTCGGGTGTTTCAAGGATATGAGAAAATTGTCGAAAATAATCGCCAACGATTCGTCGTCATCGATGCCACTTTAAGCATCGAACAAATTCATCGCACAATCGTTGAAGTCGTTAAAAAAACAGCATTGGGAGACTCATGAAAAACACGCATTCCAAATTTTTGTGGATACTTCTGCTCGTATTTACAGTCAGCATTTCTATTGTACAGGGGCAGACGGATAAGAAAAACAGCGACGATTATTACCAGCAGTTGAAGCGCGGCTGGGATTACATGCAAAAGACCTACGAACTGATCAACCGCTATTATGTTGATGAGGTTCGGCCGTATTCGTTGCTTAAAGCAGGCATTGAAGGCATGCTCGACAAATTGGATCCGTACACGGTCTTTATTGAACGCGAGGGCGAAAATCGGCTGCGCATGATAACGGTCGGTAAATACGGCGGCGTAGGTATGGAAGTAGGTCTGCGCAATAAAAAAGTAACGGTGATTGCACCCATTGAAAATTCTCCGGCTTCGCGCAGCGGTATCCAGGCCGGTGACATCATTCTCAAAATCAACGGCAAAAGCATTAAAGGTTGGTCGCTGGATAAAGTCTCCGATACATTGCGCGGAAAAGTGGGCACCAAAGTAACGCTTTTAATTCAACGTCCAGGATTGGATCGACCGTTTGAAGTTACCTTAACGCGTGCGGAAATTGTGCTGAAAGATGTGGGTTATGCCGGATTTTTGGGCGATGGCATCGGATATGTGAGTTTGAAAGGATTTACCGAAAAAGCGCCGGATGAGCTCAAATTGGCTCTAGAGAAACTGCAAAAGCAGCATCCTTTGCAGGGATTGATTTTGGATTTGCGAGGTAATCCTGGCGGGTTGTTGGAATCGGCCGTGGAGATTGTCAATATTTTTGTTCCCAAAAACACGCTGGTTGTTTACACCAAAGGTTATCGTGAAAAGGAATATCGTTTTTACACGCAGGACGATCCCATGTTACCGGACGTGCCGTTGGTGGTATTGGTGAACGGCGGCAGCGCCAGCGCTTCGGAAATCGTAACCGGCGCCTTGCAAGATTTGGATCGGGCCGTTATTGTGGGCGAACCGACCTTTGGCAAAGGTCTGGTGCAAAAAATTTTCAACATCGATAAAATTGCCGATGTAAAATTAAAAATGACCACCGCACGCTATTACATTCCTAGCGGACGTTGCATTCAAAAACGCGATTACGCCGCCCATAACGATGTGATCGCCGTGGATTCCACCGACAGCACGCATCATTCGCATGAGTTCTTTACCAAACATCACCGCGTTGTTCACGACCGGGGCGGCATCGAACCGGATGTTTTGGTACGGGGCGATTCTCTAAGCGGCGTAACCATGGACATGATTCGTAAAAATCTGCTGTTTGATTTTGCCGTTAAATATCATCAGGAGCATCCGCAATTTCCGGACAGCAATTTTGCGCTGACGCCTCAAATTAAAGATCAGTTTAAAAACTATTTAAAAGAAAAGCATTTCCAATTTCAGATCGAAGGCGAAAGAGAACTTTCGCATTTAAAAACGTTGGTCAAAAAACGGGGCTATGATTCCGGTATTTTGGCGCTGATCGATTCCTTAAAGATCAAACTGGAAGCTAATAAGAAAGTTGAATTGAAACGCAACGAACCGCAAATTTTCGAATTGCTGCGTTTGGAATTAGCCGAAAAATACGGCGGTTCGACTCTACGTAGCAAGCTGGCTTTGCAGCAAGATAAACAGGCGGCCAAGGCGGTTGAACTGTTGCAACAGCCCGCGGAAATTCAAAAGATTTTGGCCGGAGATGCGGTGCCCGCAAAAACCGGTCAATTCAGGTAAAAAGATTATCTTTCCCGTAAGAAGCGGGCAGGTGCGTGTCCCAAGGCTTGTGCTTTCCAATGTAGGACCCGACTTGCCGAAAACGTTGTTTAACCCCGGTCGATTTCCGGGGTTTTGCTTTGCAGAGATCAAAAGATCAAAGGAATTGCAAAGGGTGTATTAAAAAGGGATTTTGTTATTGAAACTGTTAAAAGAAAGACCACGTAATTATTATCCGTTTCTCTGGCACGGCTTCTGGTTAGCCTTTACTTCCGCCTTTACCGATTACAACACCGTTTTACCGGCCATGATCGTCCGCGCGGGCGGGACTTCGTTTCATATCGGTTTATTAACTTTCATCAGCATCGGATTTCCCTTACTTTCCCGTTTGATTTTTACGCCGTTTATTTCTTCCCGAAATGCCAAAAAGCCCTATCTTATTTTGGGCATCAGCATGCGTA
>JALWEA010000130.1:0-1936 GCA_027039465.1 Calditrichia bacterium
TTACAAATTCGAAGGCAAAGGTGATTATGTGCTGCGCACGCACAAAGAAGACGGACAATTGATTTTGGAATTGGGCGACCGTCAATTATTGAGTAATAAAATGCCGAAACTCAAGGGATTGACCGTGCGCGAAGCTCTGGCTCGACTCGATTTGTCGCGCATCGATGTTAAAATTGTGGGCAGTCCGGCCGGAATTATTTACAAGCAAAGCATTCCGCCCAATCGCAGGTTAAAGAAAAAACAATCGCTGGTTTTGACCTGCCGGTAACCCACCCCCGGCCCCTCCCTGCGAGTCGTCCCGATTCTCGGGATCTTCGACACGAAGGGGTGCCCGAAGACGCAGTCTAGGGCGGGGAGGGTGAGCATTGTGCAAATTAAAAATAAGAGGTTATAATGACTATCCGGGAGCTGGCAATTCAATATTCAAGGGAATTGCGTAAGTCAATGACTCCGGCGGAAAAATTGTTTTGGCAAGAAGTAAGAAAGAAGAAATTAAATGGTTATAAGTTTTTACGACAGCACCCGTTGTTTTACAAATTTTGGGAGAAGAAAAAGTTTTTTATTGCGGATTTCTATTGTCGGCCACTTAAGTTAGTTGTTGAGATAGATGGCGGTATTCATGAAAGACAAAAGGACTATGATAAACGACGGAGCGAGATTTTAGAGTGGGATAAAGATTTAAGGATTATACGATTTAAAAATGAAGAAGTGTTAAAAGATTTACCGGGTGTGATTAATAAGGTGAAACAATTTATGTGAATTAGTTGGAGACCCACCCCCGGCCCCTCCCTGCGAGTCGCAGGGAGGGGTGCCCGAAGACGTAGTCGAGGGCGGGGAGGGTGAGACACAACGCAGCAGAGATGCTCTTTGCAATAGTTTAAAAGCCTAAGAATACTCGAAGCGAGACCAAAACAGTGGGCACCAAATGCTAAAAAGTTTAGAATATTATTATTTGAGTCGTTTTGAGTAAGAAAGAAAAGAATGTTGTTTGCCAGTTAAATAACCCGTCCCCTCCCTGCGAATCGTCCCGATTCTCGGGATCTTCGACATGAAGGGGTGCCCGAAGACGCAGTCGAGGCGGGATGGGTAGGATTCAACAACGCGGCAAAAATCTTGTCCATGACGTCCACACAACAAAGCACAATACCCGGGAAACTGGGTAAATAAAATAAATAATGAAAGAAATTCAATGCCTGAACGCAGTAAAAAAATAAAGGAACTGTTCAAAGGATTCGGAGAAACCGCTCCGCAAAATGTAGCGGAATTGGCCGTAACAGGAGTACAATTCGATTCACGGCGCGTTGTTCCCGGTAATTTGTTTGTTGCGGTGCGCGGCTTTACAACGGACGGACATGATTACCTGCCGATGGCGCAGGAAAGGGGCGCCGCTGCCGCCGTTGTCGAGTGTGTCTCGGATTCGATTAAAATTCCTCAAATTAAGGTGCGGGATTCACGCAAGGCTCTGGCTTATTTGGCGGCTAATTTTTACCGTCCCGAAATCGATCAATTGACCCTGGTGGGCATTACGGGCACAAACGGAAAAACCACCACCTCGTTTTTGGCGCAATCGGTTTTGGAAACCGCCGGTTTGCCTTCCGGTTTGATGGGCACCATTCAATATCGCATCGGACAAAAAAAGGTGGATGCCTGGAACACCACGCCGGAATCGGCGGATGTGGCGGCCATGCTCTTTGAATTGGCGGAGCAGGAATTCAAGGCTTGTGTGTTGGAAGTTTCTTCCCATGCCCTGGCGCTGCAGCGGGTGGACGGTTTGCGTTTCAAAGTGGGCGTGTTTACCAATTTAACGCGCGACCATTTGGATTTTCACAAGACCTTTGAAGATTATTTTGAAAGCAAGATGCATTTGTTCGATTTGTTGACCCATGACGGTACGGCGGTGATTAATATCGACGACGATTACGGCAAAAAGGCTGCG
>JALWEA010000130.1:1946-4823 GCA_027039465.1 Calditrichia bacterium
CTGCGGACAGAATCGAACAGGCGGTGCTGACCTTCGGCCAAAGTCCCGGGGCTGATATTCATCCGCTAAAAGTGCATGTCTCGTTAAACGGAATCGAAATGGAATGCGCTACGCCGTTTGGCGCCATTGAAATACATTCGCCGTTAACGGGCGATTTTAATGTGCAAAACATTTTGGCCGCCATTGGGGTCGGTTTAGCTTTGCATATTCCATTGGAAGAAATCAGTCTTGGCATTGGCCGCATGGAGCGTGTGCCGGGACGTTTGGAATCGTACGAAATAAAACCTGGGGTGCGGGCGGTTATCGATTACTCCCACACGCCGGATTCCCTGGAGAAAGCTCTGCAAACGTTGCGTGCCATGACGCAAGGCCGCTTATTGGTGGTCTTTGGCGCCGGGGGCGATCGCGATCCTGGCAAGCGTCCTTTGATGGGCAAAGTGGCCGAGCAATTGGCGGATGTGGTGTTTGTTACGTCTGACAATCCGCGCAACGAAGACCCTGAGAAGATTATCGATGATATTTTGCAGGGTATGGAAAACGAACAAAAACGCAAAGTGATTGTCGATCGCAAACAAGCCATTTTTGCGGCTGTGCAAGAAGCCCGAGCCGGTGATGTGATTCTGATTGCCGGGAAAGGACATGAGACGTATCAGATCATTAAGGGACAAAAGTTTGATTTTGACGAAGTGGCCATTTTAAAGGAGGCGGTCAGGCGTGCTTGAACTGCGATTTAGCGATTTAAAGGAATTGACGGGCGTCCGCTTCGAACATTGCGAGGCCTTGATCGAAAGCGATCCGGTTTTGGGTAATATCAATACGGATTCGCGCAGCATTCGATCGGGAGAAATATTTTGGGTTTTGCGCGGGGAACGCTTTGACGCGCATGTCTTTGTAAAAGATGCTTTTGCCAAAGGCGCTGTTTTTGCCG
This sequence comes from Calditrichia bacterium, assembly GCA_027039465.1. Classification (GTDB taxonomy): domain Bacteria; phylum Calditrichota; class Calditrichia; order Calditrichales; family Calditrichaceae; genus Caldithrix. The sequence continues at coordinate 2,875 of JALWEA010000130.1, forward strand.
TAGTCGAGAAAGCGGAGGAATCCGTTGCCGAAAAACCTTTGGTCGTAGTGCCGGACAGCCTGCGCGCCTTGCAGGAGTTGGCCGCTCTCAAACGTCGTCGGTTTACCAAACCGGTAATCGGTTTAACCGGTTCAAACGGTAAAACCACCACCAAAGAAATGATTGCGCATCTTTTGAGCGCCCGCTGGAAGGTGCACAAAAACGAGGGGAATCTGAACAATCATATCGGTTTGCCATTGACTTTGCTTCGTTTGAAACCCTGGCATCAGGTGGCTGTGGTGGAAATGGGCAGTAATCATCCCGGCGAAATTGCCCGGTTGGCCGAAATTGCCCAACCGGATTGGGCGCTGATCACCAACATCGGGCCGGCTCATCTCGGCAATTTTAATTCTCTGGAAGCCATTGCCAAAGAAAAGCTCAGTTTGTTCGAATCGCTGCCCGAAGGCAAGATGATTTTTGTCAATGCCAATGATGAAATTTTAAAAGATTACAAACGTGCCGGGCTGAAACGCGTAACCTTCGGATTTGATGTTAAGGCGGACATTTCGGGGAAAATCTTGAATTTGGACAAAAACGGTTATTGTACGTTTCGTTTAAACGATGCCGTTGATATTAAATTGAATGTACCTGGTCTGCACAATGCGTTCAATGCCCTGGCTGCGGCGTCCGTTGCTTTGTTTTCAGGGATTGATCCGCAACAGATCAAAGAAAGTTTGGAAAGTTACCGGGCCTATGATCAACGGATGCAAATGATCGAGAAGAACGGCATTCGTATTTTGAACGATGCGTACAATGCCAACCCGGAGTCCATGAAAGCGGCTTTTGCAACTTTGCAGCGCATGTCCGTTGCCGGGAATCTTTATTTGGCCTTAGGCGACATGCTGGAGTTGGGCGAACAAAGTTTTAAAATGCACCGGCAAATACTAACCGACGCCTTAAATCTAAAACCAAAAAGCATTTTTCTTTTCGGGGAGCAGATGAAAGAAGCAGCCGGGGATTTGAACGATCCGCGCTTGCAGGTTTTTGACGATCATCGCAGTTTGGCCGCCGCTCTGAAATCACAATTAAAATCCGGCGATTTGCTTTTTATTAAAGGCTCGCGCGGGGCGCAAATGGAAAAAATTTTGGAATACCTTTAACGGGTGAGAACGCAATATGTTAGCAAAATTTTTATATCATTTTAGCGACTATTTTATCGGATTCAACGTGTTCCGCTACATCACGGTGCGCGCCGCTTTGGCCGCCATGACGGCACTGATTTTGAGCTGGTGGATCGGCCCGAAGGTCATCCGCCTGATGCGCAAATATCAAATCGGCGAAGAAATTCGCATCGAAGGGCCTAAATCGCATCAAATCAAAAAAGGCACGCCGACCATGGGCGGTCTCATTATTTTGGCCTCGATCATTATTGCCGTTTTGCTTTGGGCTAATTTGTACAACATGTACTTTTTGCTCATATTTTTCGCCACTTTGGTCATGGGCCTGGTGGGCTTTATCGATGACTACCTGAAATCCATCTTGAAATTTAAGAAAGGTCTCATCGGACGTTACAAACTTCTTGGACAAATTAGCGTAGGCCTGCTTTTGGGGTTGGTCATTTATTATCATCCGTTTTTTAACGGACTGCATTCCAATACCAGCGTTCCGTTCTTTAAAAATTTGGAAATCAATTTCGGTTGGTTCTACATCCTGTTCATTATTTTCGTCCTAACCGGAGCTTCCAATGCGGTTAATTTAACCGATGGCCTGGACGGATTGGCCTCGGGACTTTCGGCCATTACGTTTATTGTTTTGGCCGGGGTGGCTTACGTGACCAGCAATGTGAAATTCAGCGATTATTTAAACATTATTTATCTGCCGGGCAGTGAGGAGCTAACCATTTTCTGCATGGCGGTATTTGGCGCGGCCATGGGCTTTTTGTGGTTCAATGCCTATCCGGCGGAAATTTT